>NZ_SISL01000180.1:0-11120 GCF_004307965.1 Verrucosispora sp. SN26_14.1
AGAGGTGTATCAGAGACAGCCGGGCGGCCAACGCCGAGCGGACCGACAGCACGTCGCGCACGCTCGGGTCGAGGTGCTCGCTGACCGTGGCCAGGTCGTCGTCGGAGACCTCGTCCAGGGCACAGTCCCGGACCGCGCAGAGCGCCACCAGCTTGCCGGTGATCTCGTGCGCGTCGCGGAACGGCACACCCTTGCGGACCAGCCAGTCGGCCACCTCGGTGGCCAGCGAGAAGCCCACCGGCGCGGCGGCGACCAGGCGGTCGACGCGTACCGTCATGGTGGAGATCATCCCGGCCAGGGCCGGCAGCAGCAGTTCCAGGGTGTCGACCGCGTCGAAGGCCGGCTCCTTGTCCTCCTGCATGTCCCGGTCGTACGTCATGGGCAGGCCCTTGAGCATGGTCAGCACCGCGACCAGCCCACCGACCAGCCGTCCCGACTTGCCCCGGGCCAGCTCGGCGATGTCCGCGTTCTTCTTCTGCGGCATGATCGAGGAGCCGGTGGCGAAGGCGTCGTCCAGCTCCACCCAGCCGAACTCGTGCGACGTCCAGAGCACCACCTCCTCGCCGAGGCGGGACAGGTGCACGCCGACCAGCGCCGTGATGAAGAGGAACTCGGCGACGAAGTCCCGGTCCGCGACCGCGTCCATCGAGTTGGCGAACGAGGTGCGGAAACCCAACTCCTTGGAGACCGCCACCGGGTCCAGCGGCAGCCCCGACCCGGCCAGCGCGCCCGCGCCGAGCGGGCTGACGGCGGCACGGTGGTCCCAGTCGCGCAGCCGCTCCAGGTCCCGCAGCAGCGGCTGCACGTGGGCGAGCAGCCAGTGACCGAAGGTGACCGGCTGGGCGTGCTGCAGGTGCGTCATCCCGGGCGCGGCGGTGTCCACGTGCCGCTCGGCCTGCTCCACCAGCGCCTCGGCCAGCTCGACCAGCCGCGACGCCACCCCCCGGGCGTGGTCGCGCAGATAGAGCCGCAGGTCGGTGGCGACCTGGTCGTTGCGGGACCGGCCGGCGCGCAGCTTGCCGCCGAGGCTGCCGAGCCGTTCCAGCAGCCCGCGTTCCAGGGCGGTGTGCACGTCCTCGTCGTCGACGGTGGGCCGGAAGGCGCCGGAGGCGCAGGCCGCCTCCAGGTCGTCCAGGGCGGCGAGGATGCGGCCCAGTTCGTCCGGGTCGAGCAGGCCGGCGCCGGCCAGCACCCGGGCGTGGGCCCGCGAACCGGCGATGTCGTACGGGGCCAGCCGCCAGTCGAACTGGACGCTCACCGACAAGCGGGCCAGCGCCTCCGACGGGCCACCGGCGAACCGGCCACCCCACAGGCTCGTACGGTTGGCGGGCGCGCTGTTCTCGGTCAGGCTCTTGTCGTCCACCTGGCCCATTCTGGCGGTCACCACCGCGACGCTCCGCACCGGGCGTCCCGCCCGAAGTCCCGCTCGGTCATGGTGCTGTGTTCCCTTCGGTGTACTCGTCGCGACGGGCCCAGCCGGCGAGCCGTTCGCCGAGCGCGGCCCCGCCGTCGGATTCGCGGGCCACCACGAGGATGGTGTCGTCACCGGCGATGGTGCCGACCACCTCCGGCAGTCCCGCCCGGTCCAACGCGCTGGCCAGATACTGTGCGGCCCCCGGCGGCGTCCGCAGCACGGCGATGTTGCCGCTGGAGTCGACCTCGTTGAGCAGTTCCCGCAGCAGCCGTACCAGCCGGGCCGGCGCCGCCTCGGCGTCGCGCAACGGCCGGTGGCCGTCCTCCGGGATGACGTACACGGCCCGACCGTCGCCGCCCCGGGCGGTGACCGCCCCCAGTTCCTTCAGGTCCCGCGAGAGCGTGGCCTGGGTGACCTGGACGCCCTCGTCGCCGAGGAACTCGGCCAGCTCGGTCTGTGAACGGACGGCCCGGTCACGGATCAGCTCGACGATGCGGGCGTGCCGGGCGGCACGGGTCAGCGGTGCACTCATGTCTTCTCCTCCAGGAGGAACGCCAGCAACGCCTTCTGGGCGTGCAGCCGATTCTCCGCCTGGTCGAAGACGGCACTGCGCGGGCCGTCCAGCACCTCGCCGGTGATCTCCTCGCCCCGGTGCGCCGGCAGGCAGTGCAGCACGATCACCGTCGGTGCGGCGTGCCCGAGCAGTTCCTCGTTGACCTGGTACGGCAGGAACGGGGTGGCGCGGTCCAGCCCGTCGCCCTCCTGCCCCATCGAGACCCAGGTGTCGGTGGCGACCACGTCGGCGTCCCGGACCGCGTCGACCGGGTCGACGAGCACCCGGACGCTGCCGCCGGTGTCGGCGGCGATCGCCTCGGCACGGGCCACCACGTCGGCGTCGGGCGCGAAGCCCTCCGGACCGGCGACCCGGACGTGCATCCCGGCGGTCGCGCCGGCCAGCAGGTACGAGTGGGACATGTTGTTCGCCGCGTCGCCGACGTACGCCAGGGTGCGCCCGGCGGTGTCGCCGAAGCGTTCCCGCACGGTCAGCAGGTCGGCCAGGAGCTGGCAGGGGTGGAAGCCGTCGGTCAGCGCGTTGACCACCGGCACGGTGGCCCCCTCGGCGACCTCGGCGATCCGGTCGTCACCGTGCGTCCGCAGCACGATCGCGGCCACGTAGCGGGACAGCACCCGCCCCGCGTCGGCCAGCGTCTCCCCCCGCCCGAAGTGGGTGACCTGGGTGTCCACCACCAGCGGGTGCCCGCCGAGTTCGGCGATGCCGGCGTCGAACGAGATCCGGGTCCGCAGGCTCTGCTTGTCGAAGAGCACCGCCACCGACCGCGGACCGGCGAGCGGCGCGTACGCGAACCGGTCGGCCTTCATCCGGGCCGCCAGGTCGAGCACGGCGGCCTGCTCGGCGGGCGACAGGTCGTCGTCACGCAGGAAGTGCCGGGTCATGCCTTGGCCTCCGTCGGGTCGAGGTCACCGGCCGGGCCGGGGGTGGGCGTCACCGCGTCGAGGGCGAGGGGCAGCGCGGCCAGGAACGCGTCGGCCTGGTCGGCGGTGAGGATCAGCGGCGGGGCCAGCCGGAGCACGTCCGGCTGGATCGGGTTCACCAGGAAACCGGCGCCGCGCAGCGCCTCGGCGGCGGCGGCCGACACCGGCGCGGTCAGGGTCACGCCGAGCAGCAGCCCGGCGCCCCGCACCCCGCCGACCAGCGGATGCCCGAGCCCCTCGATGCCCCGGCGCAGCCGCTCCCCGATCCGCTTGACGTGGTCGAGCAGCCCCTCGTGGGCGATCGTGGAGATCACCGCGAGCGCGGCGGCGCAGCTCACCGGGTTGCCGCCGAACGTGCTGCCGTGCGACCCGGCGACCAGCAGGTCCGCAGCCGGGCCGAAGGCCAGGGTGGCACCGATCGGCAGTCCGCCGCCGAGCCCCTTGGCCAGGGTCACCACGTCCGGCTCGACACCCTCGGCCTGGTGCGCGTACCAGTGTCCGGTGCGACCGACACCGGTCTGCACCTCGTCGACCACCAGCAGCGCGCCGTGCCGGGCGGTGATCCGCCGGGCGGCGGCGAGGTAGCCGGCCGGTGGGACCACCACGCCGCTCTCGCCCTGGATCGGCTCCAGGATCACCATCGCGGTCGCGTCGGTCACCGTCGCCTCAAGGGCGGCGACGTCACCGTACGGGACGTGGTCGACCTCGCCGGGAAGCGGACGGAACGGGTCGGCCTTGGCCGGCTGACCGGTCAACGCCAGGGCACCCATGGTCCGGCCGTGGAAACCACCGACGGTGGCGACCACGTGGGTGCGGCCGGTACGCCGGGACAGCTTGAACGCCGCCTCGTTGGCCTCGGCGCCGGAGTTGGCGAAGAACACCCGACCCGGGCGTCCGGCCAGGGCCAGCAGCAGCTCCGCCAGGGCCACCGGGGGTTCGGCGACGTACAGGTTGGAGACGTGCCCGAGCGTGGCGACCTGCTTCGACACGGCGGCCACCACGGCCGGGTGCGCGTGCCCGAGGGAGTTGACGGCGATGCCGCCGAGCAGGTCCACGTACTCCCGACCGGCCTCGTCCGTGACCACGGCGCCGGAACCGGACACCAGGGCCAGCGGCGGCGTGCCGTAGTTGTCCATCATCGACTGCCGCCACCGCTCGACCAGCGTCATGCCGGCACTCCGCCCGCTCATGAGGGGATCACCATCGTCCCGAAGCCTTCCGAGGTGAAAACTTCCAACAGGGTGGAGTGCGCGACCCGACCGTCGACCACGTGGGCCGCGGGTACGCCCCCGCTGACCGCGCGCAGGCAGGCCTCCATCTTGGGCACCATGCCCGACTCCAGCGACGGCAGCAGTGCGGCCAGCTCGGTGGTGCCGATCTCGCTGACCAGGCTGGAGGTGTCCGGCCAGTCGGCGTACAGGCCGGGCACGTCGGTGAGCACGACCAGCTTGCGGGCGCGCAGCGCGACCGCCAGCGCGGCGGCGGCGGTGTCCGCGTTGAGGTTGTGCAGCACCCCGTCCACGTCCGGCGCCACGGTGGAGATCACCGGAATCCGGCCCGCTCCGATCAGGTCGTCCACCGCCGAGACGTCCACCGACTCGACGTCGCCGACCTGACCCACGTCGACCGCTTCGCCGTCCACGTACGCGTGCCGGCGTACCGCCGTGAACAGCCCGGCGTCCTCGCCGGAGAGCCCGACCGCGAACGGGCCGTGCGCGTTGATCAGCCCGACCAGTTCCCGGCCGACCTGCCCGACCAGCACCATCCGGACCACGTCCATCGCCTCCGGGGTGGTCACCCGCAGGCCGCCCCGGAACTCGCTGTCGATGCCGAGCCGACCGAGCATCGCCGAGATCTGCGGCCCCCCGCCGTGCACCACCACCGGCTTGAGCCCGACGTAGCGCAGGAACACCATGTCGGCGGCGAAGGCCCGCTGCAACTCGGGGTCGACCATGGCGTTGCCGCCGTACTTGACCACCACCGTGGAGCCGGAGAAACGGGCCAGCCAGGGCAGTGCCTCGATCAGGGTGGCGGCCTTCTCCTGGGCGCGGGTCAGATCCGAGGTCAGGGTCACCGGACCGGCCTTCCGTAATAGATCATGTTGAATACGCCGAGTTCTCGTGCACGTAGCCGTGCGACAGGTCGTTGGTCCACACCGTCGCCTCGGCGGCGCCGGCGTGCAGGTCGATGCGGATGGTGACGTCGCGTCCGGTCAGGTCGACGCGGGACCGGTCCTCGGCGGCGGCGCCGGAGCGGCAGATCCAGATCCCGTTGACCGCGACGTCGATCTCGTCCGGCTCGAACGTGGCGGCGGTCGTGCCGACGGCGGCGAGGATCCGCCCCCAGTTCGGGTCGTTGCCGAACAGCGCGGTCTTCACCAGGTTGTTGCGGGCCACCGACCGGCCCACCTCGACCGCCTCGTCCTCGTTCGCCGCGCCGACCACCTCGATGGCGATCTCCTTCGTGGCGCCCTCGGCGTCGGCCAGCAACTGCCTCGCCAGGTCGTGGCAGGCGGCGGTGACCGCGCCGGTCAGCTCCGCCTCGCTCGGCGTGACCCCGGAGGCACCGCTGGACAGCAGCAGCACGGTGTCGTTCGTCGACATGCAGCCGTCGGAGTCGACCCGGTCGAAGGTGACCCGGGTGGCGGCCCGCAGCGCCGCACCGAGCGTCTCCGGCGGGGCCACCGCGTCGGTGGTGAGTACGCAGAGCATGGTGGCCATGCCGGGAGCCAGCATGCCGGCGCCCTTGGCCATGCCACCGACGGTCCAGCCGTCACCGCGCGTCACGGCGGTCTTCGGTCGGCTGTCGGTGGTCATGATCGCCTCGGCGGCGGCGTCGCCGCCGTCACCGGCCAGGGCCCGCACCGCCGAGGCCACTCCCGGCAGGAGCTTCTCCATCGGCAGCCGCTCGCCGATCAGACCGGTGGAGCAGACGGCCACCTCACCGGCGCCGTACTCCCGGCCGCTGACCGCGCTCAGTTCGGCGGCGGTGTGCTCGGCGGTGGCGTGGGTGTCCTGGAAGCCGGCCGGGCCGGTGCAGGCGTTCGCGCCGCCGGAGTTGAGCACCACCGCCCGGACCAGGCCGCCGTGGACCACCTGCTGGGTCCAGACCACCGGGGCGGCCTTGACCCGGTTGCTGGTGAAGACCGCGGCGACCCCGGCGTCCGGGCCGTCGTTGACCACCAGGGCCACGTCGGAGGCGCCGCTGGTCTTGAGGCCGGCGGCGACCCCGGCCGCCCGGAACCCGCCGGGGGTGGTGACGGTCATGGCGCGACTCCGAAGCAGGACAGGCCCGTGGTCTCGGGCAGACCGAACATCAGGTTGGCGTTCTGCACCGCCTGGCCGGCGGCGCCCTTGCCGAGGTTGTCCAGGGCGGCGACCACGATCAGCCGACCGGAGTCGACGTCGACGGTGGCCTGGAGGTGGCAGGAGTTGCCACCGAGGGTGGCGGCGGTGTGCGGCCACCGGCCCTCGGGGAGCAGGTGCACGAAGGGCGCGTCCGCGTACGCCTGCGCCAGCACCGCGCGGGGGTCCACCTCGCCGGTCGGCCGCGCGGTGACCGTGGCCAGGATGCCGCGCGGCATCGGCGCCAGCACCGGTGTGAACGACAGCCCGGTCGCGCCGGTGGCCTGCTTGATCTCGGGTACGTGCTGGTGGGCGCCGACCTTGTAGGGCGACAGGTCGCCCGCCACCTCGCTGGCCAGCAGGTGGGTCTTGGCGGCCCGGCCCGCGCCCGAGGTGCCGCTGGCGGCGACGACCACCACGTCGGCCGGGTCGGCGGCTCCGGCGGCGATCAGTGGTGCCAGCGCCAGCACGATGGTGGCCGCGTAACAGCCGGTGTTGGCCACCCGCGTCGAGGCGGCGATGCGCTCCCGCTGACCGGGCAGTTCGGGCAGCCCGTAGGTCCACGCGCCGGCGTGGGTGCCGCCGTAGTAGCGGGTCCAGGCGTCCCCGTCGACCAGGCGGTGGTCGGCGCCGAGGTCCACCACCCGCACCTGCGCGGGCAGCCGGGACGCGAGCGCCGCCGACTCACCGTGCGGCAGGGCGAGGAAGACCAGGTCGGCATCGGCCAGGACGTCCGGGGTGGTCGCCGCGAACGTCAGGTCCATGCCGGTGAGCTGCGGGTGCACGCTGTCCAGCGGCTGCCCCGCCTGGCGGTGCGCGGTGGCGGCGACCAGGTCGAACTCGGGGTGCCCGGCCAACAGGCGCAGCAGTTCACCTCCGGCGTATCCGCTCGCCCCGGCGACTGCGACCCGAATTCCCATACCTACCTCCGCATGACTATGCAGAAGAGGTTAGCAGCGGCCGATGACTGACCGCAAGGTCATGCATACCGCTGCATGGTGATGTCACCGGGTGCGGACGGGACGGTCAGAGCCGCCCCTCGGCCACCGCCCGGGTCACCCACGGGACGACCTCGTCGAGCATCTCGTCCAGCGAGGTGGCGGCCGTGAAACCGAGCACCTCGGCGGCCTTGGTGGTGTCCGGCACACGCCTCTGCACGTCGTACTCGAAAGGGTCGTCACTGACGTGACGGAACGGCACGTCCGGCCCCTTGATCTTGCGCCAGATCACCTCGGCCAGCTCCAGTACGGTGGTCGACCGCGCGGTGGAGAGGTTGAAGTCCTCGTTCAACGCGGCCGGGTGCTCGACGGCGAGCGCGATGCCCCGTGCCAGGTCACCGCCGTAGGTGTAGTGCCGCACCTGGTCGCCCTCGCCGAGGATGTGCAGCGGGTCCTGCCCCTTGACGATCTTCTGCACCAGGTCGGGCACCACGTGCGACATGGCCAGCTTGACGTTGCCGGAGAGCACCTCGGCCTGGCCCAGGGCCCGCCCCTCCCCCACGCCCACGCAGTTGAACGGCCGCACGATCGTGTACGGCAGCCGGTACTGCTCCCAGGCCGCCCGGGCGTAGTACTCCACGGCCAGCTTCTGGAAGCCGTACGAGGAGAGCGGAGGCGGGATCCGCCGCTCGTCGCCCTCCCGGCTCGGCCAGTGCGTCGTCGACTCGTACACCATCGAGGAGGACAGATAGGTGACCTTGGCGAGCCGACCCTCCCGATGGGCCCGGATCGCCGCGTCACAGGTGGCCGCCATGATCCGTTCGTTGGTGGCGAGCAGGTCGTAGGCGTACGCGTGGAAGTAGGAGATCCCGCCGATCATCGCCGCACCGGCGACCAGGTGGTCGCAGCCGTCGAGCAGGTCGGTGAGCAGGCCGACGTCGCGGGCGTCACCCTCGACGAACCGGAAACGCGGGTGCGTGTCGTAGCTGTGGGTGACCGGCCCGTACTTCGAGAAGTCGTCGATCCCGACCACCTCGTGCCCGCGATCGAGCAACTCGGAGACCAGATAGCCGCCGATGAAGCCGGCCGAACCGGTAACCAGGACCTTCGCCACGTACGCTCCTAAGCCGTCTTCTCGTACTCGGTGCCGCGCTGTTCGTACCCGGCGCCGCGCGGGACCGCCACGACCGCCGGCCCGCGCCGGGCGGCCATCTTCTCCCGGCTCAGCCGCCGACCGTAGGAGAAGACGTACCAACGCAGGTAGCCCGGCAGGAAACGCCCCAGGTCGAAGTGGGACTCGCCGAGCGGTCGGTCCAGCCAGATCGTCGGGATCTCCGCCACCGGCAGCCGCAGCCGGGTCGCCTTGGCGGTCAGCTCCAGCCCGATCTCGAAGCCGGTCCGCGACTCGATACCGACCTCCCGCACGAACGCGGTGTCGTACGCCTTGAAGCTGTTGGTGGCGTCCCGGGTGCCGACCCGGGCGAAGGTGTACAGGCTCCGGCCCGCCCACCGGGACATGATCCGCTTCAGCCGTGGTCCGCCGACCTGCTGGCCGCCCGGCATGTACCGGGACGCCGCCGCGACCACCACACCCCGGTCCACCAGCCGGGCCAGCTCGTCGATCTGCCGGGGGTCGTCACAGCCGTCGGCCATCGTCACCACCACGACCGGCGCCCGGGCCGCGTCGATGCCGAACCGGATCGCGTTGGCCGGGCCCCGCCCGTAGGTGTTCAGCACCGCCCGCACCCGAGGATCGGTCCGCGCGATCTGCTCCACGTACGGCACCGTGGTGTCCTCGGGCTGGTCGTGCACGATGAGCACCTCGGCGGGGAGCATCAACTCCCGCAGCATCCGTTCCAGGCAACGGACGATCGCCTCGCCCTCGTCGTAGACCGGCACGATCACCGAGACGCGCGGGTTCACACCCGCACCCCCTGCCCGGTCAGGCCCCACATGTCGATCACCGGCCGGTCGGTGTCGAGGCGGGCGTACTGCTCGTGCGGGGCCGCGATGACCAGCAGATCCGACCGGCGCACCACCTCGTCCAGGTCGAGGAGCCGCTCGTCGACCACGTACGGGTCGGTGCAGAGCGTCTCGCGGGCCTTCAACGCGAGGATCTTGCGCAGCTTGTACGCCAGGCTCTCCCGAGGGTCGTCGCTGCCGCCCTTGAACGCCATGCCGAGGATGCCCACGGTCGACGTGGCCAGATCGAAGCGGTCCTCCAACCGGGACACCAGATACAGCGGCAGCCCCTCGTTGATCAGCATGGCCGAGTGACCGAGCACGAAATTGTTCCGGTTGAAGGCGGCCAACTGCATGGTGTCCTTGAACAGGCACGGTCCGGCGGCGAAGCCCGGCATCGGCAGGTCCGCCGCGCGCGGATAGTCGAACGCCGCGGCGTGCCGGATCCGGGCGAAGTCCAATCCGACGTCGTTGGCCATCATCCAGAACTGGTTGGCGGTGGCGAACTTGATGTAACGCCACGTGTTGGTGAACAGCTTCGCCAGCTCCGCCTCCTCCGGCTGCAACGGCACGATCTGCTCGGTGAGGTGCCGGAACAGCCGCTCCGCCCGAGCCTGCGCCTCCGGCGTCCGCGCGGCCACGATCTGCGGCAGCGCGAACAACTCGGTCATCGCGTGGCCCTCGGCGATACGCTCCGGACAGAAGGCGACGTCGGCGTGCACACCCTTGGCGGCCAGCAGCTTCTCGGTCAGCGCGGTCACTCCCGGATAGACGGTGCTGCGCAGCACGACGAGCTGACCGTCCCGCAGGTGCTCCGCACAGCGTTCCAGGGCCCGGGGCACGGCACCGAGATCCGGGTTGAGGTGCTCGTCGACCGGCGTACCCACCACGACCACCAGATGCGCGGAGAGGCCGACGGCCGCCGGGTCGGTGGTGGCCCGCAGACGACCGGCGGCCACCGCCTCGGCCAGCGGTGCGGCGGCACCCGCCTCGGCGAACGGCAACGTGGCGGCGTTGACGGTGTCCACCGCGTCGGCGTTGAGGTCGTACAGCACGACGGAGAGTCCGCGGGCGGCGAAGGCGATGCCCAGTGGCAGGCCGACCCGGCCACAACCACCGACTATGCAGACGTCGACCGCAGGGGGTGGCTCGTCGGACATGAGGGGGCTCCCGTGGGGTGGCGGGTCTGATCGGCGGCGGTGCGCGGGGTCCAAGCAGGCTAACCGCTCGCACGTGACTCGCGGGTAACCAAACAGCTATCGATGCCAGCCTTTCGGCCGATCTCTGCCCCTCGGCTCAACCCCGGCATGTAAGGAGGGGTCCCCTGCTATGCACGAGGCGTTAGCAGGGGACCCCTCCTTACATACGCGTCAGGCGCCGCGCAGGGTGGCGTGGTAACGCTCGGCGGCACGGGCCACCGCGGCGTCCCTTGCGGCCACCGCCTCCTCGACGGTCAGCGTCCGGTCCGGTGCGCGGAAGGTCAGCTTGTAGGCCAACGACTTGCGGCCCGCGCCCACCTGCTCGGAGGCGTACACGTCGAACAGCCGCACCGATTCCAGCAGGGTGCCGGCGCCCTCGGTGAGAGCCTGCCGCACCGCCTCCGCCGGGACCGACTCGTCCACCACCAACGCCACGTCGATCAGCGCCGGCGGGAAGCCGGACACCGTCGGCGCGAGCGCCACCGGCGCCTCCGGCAGCGCGTCCAGGTCCAGCTCCATGGCGCTGGTCCGGCGGGGCAACTCCAGCGTGGCGAGCACCGTCGGGTGCAGTTCACCGGCGTGGCCGACCACCGTGCCGTCCACCAGCAACGCGGCGCACCGGCCGGGATGCCAGGGGGCGTACTCGGCGGCCCGCACCTCGATGCTGTCCTGCGGCACCCCGGCGGCGGCCAGCACCGCCCGACCCGCCTCCACGGCGTCCGCCCAGCCGGCCGCCCGGCCCGCACCCCACCAGCCGGCCGGCTCGACG
>NZ_SISL01000181.1:0-11160 GCF_004307965.1 Verrucosispora sp. SN26_14.1
CCGACGGACGTCCGCCGCACCGGGTCGACGTCGGCGCGGTGGTCGGCATGGCCGGCACCGGGCTGGCCGTGGCCACCGCGCCGCTGGTCCTGGTGACACCCGGGCTGGTGGTGTTGCCGCTGGCCCTGCTGGTGACCGTCGGGGTGGCCGACCGGGCCCTGCTGGCGTTCGCGGCGCGGCACCGGGGGTCCCGGTTCGCGCTCTACGCCGCCGGGATGCGCCTGCTCACCCACCTGACCGAGTGCGTCGGGATGGGCCTGGGGATCTGCGCCGCGCTGTCGCGTCGGGTACGCGCCCGGGGCTCCCGCCCGGTCACCGTGGAACCGCACCGGTGAGCGGCGGCTGGTGGCGGTGGCTCAACCGGGCCTTCACCGTCGCCTTCGTGGTGGCGCTGGCCGTCGGTCTGGTGCTCTTCGTCCGCTCCCAGGACTGGACGCCGGTAGCGACGCTGGCCGGTCGCCTGGACCCGTGGCGGGTGGGCGCGGCGGTCAGCGCGGCCCTGCTGGTCAACGCCGTCGGGCTGCTGCTGGGGGTGGCGTCCTGGCGGGCCATCTTCGTCGACCTGGGTGCGCCGGTGGACCGGTGGACCGCGTACCGGCTGTTCTTCGTGGGGTTCCTGACCAAGTTCGTGCCCGGTCGGTTGGTCGCCCTGCCGGTGCTGCTGCGGATGGGTCGGGAGATCGAGGTCGGGCCGGTCCGGCTGGCCGGGGTGTTCCTGCTGAGCTGGGCGGTGGTGGCGATGACCGGCATGACGCTGGGGGTCGCCGCCGGTCCGGCGGTGCTGTCCGGCGCCACCTGGTGGCTGCTGCTGGCCAGCGTCCCACTGCTCGTGCTCGTGGTCCGGCCGGACCTGCTCGACAAAGCGCTGGTCCTGGTGGCCCGGCTGCTGCGGCGTCCACCGCCGCAGGTGCGCGCCTCTCCGGCGGGCCTGCGACGGGCCATCGGCGCGCAGTCGCTGTCCTGGTTCGTCTCCGGGCACCACCTGTGGCTGCTCGCGGTGGCGGCCGGCGCGCCGCCGCTGCGGTCCTACCTGGTCTGCGTGGCCGGGTTCGCCGCCGCGACCGTCGCCGGGCTGGCCGTGATGGTGGCCCCGGACGGCCTGGGTGTCCGGGAGGCGGTGCTGATGCTCGGGCTGTCCACCGTGCTGCCGGTGGCCGTGGCCACCCCGGTGGTGCTGGTCAGCCGGTTGGTCTGCGCGCTCAGCGAGGTGGCCGTCGGTGGGGGAGGGCTGCTGCTGGCCCAGTATCTGCACCGGCGCCGGTTGCGGCACGACGGTCTGGTGCTCACCGGGCCGGTCCCGGTCGAGCGGTCGGCACCGGTCGGGTGAGCCGTTCGTGTTGACAGCCGCCGGGCGGGCCCGGCGGAGGAGGTCGGTGAGGGACGTGTCGAGACTACGGACGACGGCGGGACTGCTGGGGGCACCGGTGCGGGCGCTGGTACGGCGCAGTCCACGGCTGAACGCGGTGCTCTGGGACGCCCAGTACGCGTTGGGGATGTGGGGATACCTCGACGAGGCCGGCGACGGGAGCGTGCCGCTGTCGCTGATCGAGACGTGGGCGCCGCAACCGGCGATCCTCGACCTGGGCTGCGGCACCAGCGTCAACCTGGCGTTGCGCCGGGGCCGCTACCGGCACTACCACGGGGTGGACATCAGTCGGCGGGCCATCGGGACGGCCCGGGCGCTGCGTCGGCCGGACGCGTCCTACGCGGTGGCCGACATCCGCACGTACACGCCGCCGGACCGGTACGACGCGATCCTGCTGCGCGAGGTCATCTACTACCTGTCCGTGCCGGAGGCGGCGGACCTGCTGCGCCGGTTGCCGGGGATGCTCACCGCGCGGGGACGGATCCTCGTGCAGATCTACGACGTGCAGCGGTCCCGGCAGTTCGTGGCGGTGATCCGGGACTGCGGGCTGGAGGTGACCACCTGGCGACCGCCGGAGACCGGTGACGCCGGGCGGGACGCCTTCTTCGTCCTCACCCCCGCCGCCGTCGCGGAGCCCTGAGCCCCACCGGGGCCTACACCGGCACGCGCCGCTCCCACCATGGCCACACCGTCACCGGCTCGCTGCGCAGCAGCCGGCGGTGCAGGTCCTGGAGGCGGTGTCCCGGTTCGACGCCGAGCCGGTCGGCCAGCGTGGTCCGGGCGTCCTGGAAGGCGGTCAGCGCCTCGGCCCGCCGTGACGTCTGCCCGAGCGCGATGAGTAGCAGTTCCCAGAGCCGCTCCCGCATCGGGTGCTCGGCCAGCATCCAGCGCAGCTCGGCGACGACGTTCTCGATGTCGCCGAGCAACAGCCGTACGCCGGTCACCTCCTCCCGGACGTCCTGGCGCAGCTCGGTCAGCCGGATCCGCTCGGCCTCGGCCAGCGGGCCGGTGGCCTCGTGCAGCGCCCGGCCCGACCAGCGCGCCAGACCGGCCTGGAACAGGTAGAGCGAGTCGGTCAGGTCCGCCTGGGCGCGGGCCGCCCGGGCCCGGCGGACGTCCTGCTCGAAGCGGACGGTGTCCACGGCGTCGGGCGGTACGTCGAGGGTGTAGCCGGGTCGGGTGGAGCGCAGCACGCGGGCCACCGCCGGACGGTCTCCGGGTGGTTCGAGGGCCCGACGCAGTCGGCCGATGTAGGTGTGCACCATGTTCTCCACCGAGTCGGGCCGCCGACCGACCCAGATCGCCTCGACGATCTGGGCGACGGACATCACCATGCCGCTGCGCATCGCCAGCACCGCCAGGACCTCCCGCTGCCGGGGGGTACCCAGGTACAGGACGGTGTCTCCCCGCCGGGCCCGCACCGGACCCAGGAGCAGGATGGACAGTTCACTCTGCGACATCAGGGGCCTTCTCCCACCCGGCGCGGCCGGGGCGTCACGTGTGCGGGGACGGTGACGAAGCGCAGCCCACGGGCGGTCAGCCCGGGCAACACCTCGGCCAGGGCGGCGACGGTCTGCGACCGGTCGCCACCGCCGTCGTGGCAGAGCATGATCTGCCCGGGCCGGGTACGCGACAGCGTGCGGGCGATCCGCGCGACACCCGGACGACGCCAGTCACTGGGGTTCACCGTCCAGTCGACAGGAGTGAGGCCGAGCTCGGCGACGGTCCGCAGGACGGTCGGCGACCAGTTGCCGCCGGGCGCGCGGAACAGGCGCGGCGACACCCCGGTGGCGTCCTCGATGTCGCGCTGGGTCTGCGCGATCTCCGCGACGATCGCGGGTCGGGACAGCGCGGCGAACGGCTGCGGGTGCGAGCGGGAGTGGTTGCCGATCAGGTGACCGGCGGCGAGCACCCGCCGGGCCAGGTCCGGGTGTTCCCGGACGCGGTCGCCGATGAGGAAGAAGGTGGCGCGTACCCGGTGCCGGTCGAGCAGGTCGAGCAGGGCGGGCGTCCACTGCGGGTGCGGCCCGTCGTCGACGGTGAGGGCGACCTCCTCCCCGGCCAGGCCGAACGCCGGCCAGCGCGGGCCGCCGGGGGCCGCGTGACGGCGCAGTGTCTGCCCGCCGCGATAGGCGAACAGCAGGTAGTGCAACGCCTGTGCGTGCAGGTGCGCGCCGAGTCGGGTGACGGGTCCTCGGCGGGCGCTCATCGGGACGTCTTCGCCGCGGTGGCCCGGCTCGGCCCGAAGTCGCGGTCGGTGAGGTGACGGATCCCGCCGACCACGGCGCCGCCGACGACGGCGAGTTGGACCAGCAGGTGCACGGCGAAGAAGAAGAGGGTGAACGGCAGCCCGCGTCGACGCAGCACGAACCGCAGCAGCGCGGGCTCGGCGACCGTGAACAGGACGAGGAACAGTAGCGACAGCACCGGCCACCCGCCGGTGAGCGGTGCCGTCGGCAGCGTCGCCGGCACCGCCGCCGCGGTCTCGCTGACCCGGTTCCGTTACCCCGGCCGGGGTCTGGTCGAGTCGCTGCTGCTCGCTCCCCTGATCGTGCCGAAGGTCGCGATCGGGCTCGGCGCGTTCATCCTCTTCCTGCAGGCCGGCTTCTACGGCAGCGACGGCGCGTTGGTCGGCCTGCACCTGGTGCTCCTGCTCCCCTTCACCGTCAACATCGTCGGCGGGGCCCTGGTGCGGATTCCCCTGGTCTACGAGCAGGCGGCCCGGGACCTGGGCGCCGGGCCGGTGCGGGCCTTCGTCTCGGCGACCCTGCCCCAGCTACGCCGATCGCTGCTCGCCGCGTACGTGCTCTGTTTCATGATCAGCTTCGACGAGGTGGACGCCACGGTCTTCGTGGTCTCCCCCGACCAGCTCACCCTGCCCGTGTCGATGTACCAGTACCTGCAGCGCTATCAGGACCCCACGCTCGCCGCGCTCTCCACGATCCTGATCGGCGCGACGTTCGCCCTGGTCGCCGTCGTGATGGCGACGGCCGGCACCTCGGCGGTCTCGGGCCTGCACTCAGGGAGGGAACGCCGCCGATGAGCACACGAGACCGGACGGAACCCACCGTCACCGTGATCACCGGTGCGGCCGGCGGCATCGGTGCCGCCGTCGCCCGCCGGCTGGCCCGCGACGGCCACCACCTCGCCCTGGTCGACCGCTCCGGTCCGGCCCTGGAGGCACTCGCCGCCGAGTTGCGGGACGCCGACCATCCGGTGCTCACCCTCGACGCCGACGTCCGCGACCCGGCCGCCACCGAGCGGGCGGCGGCGGCCGTCGAGGACCGCTTCGGCGGCTTCGACACCCTGGTCACCTGCGCCGGCATCGGTCGGATCGACCCGATCGACCAGACCACCGACGAGATCTGGGCCGACACCCTGGCGACCAACCTCACCGGAACCTTCTGGTGGTGCCGGGCCGCCGTACCCCGACTGCGCCGCCGGGGCGGCGGGGTGATCGTGCCGGTCTCCTCCACCACCGCGCTGGTCGGGCTTCCCGGCCGGAGCGCGTACGCGGCGGCCAAGGCCGGGGTGCTCGGACTGGCCCGCACCCTCGCCGTGGAGTGCGCCGCCGACGGCATCCGGGTCGTCCCGGTCTGCCCCGGCGCCACCCGCACCGACCTGGTCCGCCAGGGGTACGCCCGAGCCGCCGACCCGGCCGCCGCCGAACGGGCGCACGCCGCCCTCCAGCCGATCGGGCGTCTCTCCGAACCGGAGGAGATCGCCGAGACCATCGCCTTCGTCTGCTCGTCCCGGGCGGCGACCATCACCGGCGCGACGCTCGTCGTCGACGGCGGATACACCGCGGGAGGACCCTCTTGGAACACGTGAACCGCCGCCGCGCCGCGCTGCGGGAGATGGCCGCACGCGGTGTCGACACGCTGCTGGTCTCGAAGATCACCCACGTGCGGTACCTCACCGGCTTCACCGGCACCGCCGGAGTGCTGCTGCTCGGCCCCGAGCCGGTGCTGGTGGTCGACTTCCGCTACGCGGCCCAGGCGGCGCAGCAGGCCGAGGGCATCACGGTCGACGGCGGCTGCGCCCCACCCCGGCTCTGGGCCACGATGCTCGACCGGTTGCGCGCCGACCAGGGCCGGATCGGCATCGACCCCCGCAACCTCACCGCCGAGCAGTACCTCTCCCTCCCCGAGCCGGGCGCGACGGTCGACTGCGCGGGGCTCGTCGAGCGGCTGCGCGCGGTCAAGGACACCGACGAGTTGCGCGCCCTCCGCGACGCGGCGGAACTCGCCGAGACGCTCGTCGCCCGGCTACCGGAGTGGCTGCGGCCCGGCCGCGCGGAGAACGAGATCGCCGGTGAGATCGAGTACGCCCAGCGCCACCTCGGCGCCGAGCGCAGCGCCGCCCCGATCCTGGTCTCCTCGGGAGAGCGCTCGACCCTGCCGCACGGTGCCGCCTCCGACCGGGTGATGCGGGCCGGCGAACCCGTGGTGGTGGACCTCTCGCCGGTGGTGCGCGGGTACCGGGCCGACATCACCCGCACCTTCCACCTCGGACCGGCACCGGCCGCGTTCCACCGGCTGCACTCGGCCGTCCGGGAGGCACACGGCAGGGCGATGGCGACCGTCCGGGCCGGGGTCCGGGCCAGCGCCGTCGACGCGGTGGCCCGGGAGGTGCTGGCCGGATACGGCCTGGACGGCTATTTCAAGCACTCGCTGGGCCACGGCATCGGCCTGGACCAGCACGAGCCCCCGCTGCTCTCGCCGCACGACGACACCGTGCTCGAAGCCGGCATGGTCGTGATGATCGAGCCGGGGGTCTACGTACCCGGTGTGGGCGGCACCCGGATCGAGGACGCGGTGCTGGTCACCGAGACCGGCTGCACGCCGCTGACCACGTCGGATCCGGGATTGCGCGAGCTGTGAGCGGCGTCGACCCGCGGGCCGGCGTGGAGGTCCCCCACGCCGGCCCGCACCCCACCCCGTCGACCGGGGAACACCGGGTCGCGTTCCGAGGCGTGATCCACACCGGCACGCTCACCCTCGGCCCCGGCGACCTCGCCCTGCTCGATCCGGCCGGCGGGGACGTCGCCGCGACGGCGGGCACCCCCGGCGACGTGGTCCGGGTCGCATACCCGCCCCGGCTCGCCGACGCCGAGGCGCTCGCCGTCCGACTCGACCGGAACCGCCCCGAACGGCTGGTGGCGGTCGGCGACGGCTCGACCCTGGACGTCGCCAAGCAGGCGTGGCGACTCGGCACCGCCGGGCCGGAGCTGCTGCTGGCACCGGTCGGCGGTGAGCCCTGGCGAGCCTTCGCCCCCTTCACCAGCCTCTACGGCCGGGACGGCAGCCGGGTGAGCCGACCGGACCCGGCCCTCGGTGACGCCGGGGTGCTCCTCGACGCCGCCGCGCTCTCCCGCCGACCGCAACGGGTACGCCACCTGCACCGCGCCGACTCCATCGTGCACGCCGTCGAGGTGCTGCTGAGCCGGCGCACCCAGGAGTGGGGGCGGGCACTCGCCGCCGCCGGCCTGTCCGCGCTGTGCCGGGACGCGCCGAACGACGACCTGGCCGGAGTGGTCGGCGCCGGGCTGGTGACCGAGGCGTTCGCCGCCACCGGACTCGGACTGGCCCACGCCGCCGCATCCCCGCTCGGCGCCCACGCCGGCCGCACCCACGACGCGGTCAACGTGCTGCTCGCGCCACACGTCGTCGCGTACTGGGGGGACCGGGTCGACTGGCGGGCGGTGGCCGGTCCCCTCGGCACCTCGCCCCGCGCGGACGCCGTCGCCGCGCGGCTGACCGACCTCGCCGACCTCGCCGGAGTCCCCCGGACCCTGTGCGCCGCCGGCTTCTCGTGGGAGCAGGTCCGCGCCGCGGTCCCCGCAGCGATGCGCAGCTCCGGGATGCCGTGGCTGCCCGGGCCGGTCGACGAGGCGACGCTGACCGAGCTGCTGCGCCGCGCCTGGGCGGGGCCGTGAACGGCTCAGACGAGGCTCAGCCCGCCGTCGACCGTCAGCGTCTGACCGGTGAGGTAGTCGCAGCCGCCGGTGACCAGCAGGTGCACCAGACCGGCCAGCTCCGCCGGCTCGCCGACCCGGCGCAACGGCACCCGGGCGGTCAACTCGGCCTCCACGGCCGGCTCCCGGTCGAGCCGGGCGGCGAGCAGCGGGGTACGGATCGCTCCCGGGCAGACGGTGTTGGCGGTGACGCCGTACGGGCCGTACTCCAGCGCGAGCTGCCGGGTGAACGCGATGACCGCCCCCTTCGCGGCGGCGTAGCCGGCGCGCTGCGGGATGGGGCGCAGCGCGGTCAGCGAGGCGACGGTGACCACGGCGCCGCCGCCGCGCGCCACCAGGTGCGGCAGCACCGCGCGGCAGACGTGGAAGGCGGTCGACACGTTGGTGTCCAGGTTCCACCGCCAGTCCTCGTCGGTGGTGTCCACCACCGAGCCGGCGCGGACCGCACCGGCGGCGTTGACCACACCGGAGAGGTCGCCGTGGGCGGCGAGCGCCTCGGCGACGACCGCCGTCACCCGGGCCGGATCGGTCAGGTCGGCCTGGTGGACGCTCACGCCCCGCGTACCGCAGGCCCGCGACGCGGCAGCGAGTCCGTCGCCGTCCCGGTCCACGAGCGCCACCCGGTGGCCCTCGGCGGTGAGGCGACGGGCACAGGCCAGTCCGATACCGGAGGCGGCGCCGGTGACCAGCACGGTGGCCGGGACGCGCCCCCCACCGAAATCGGAAGGATTCTCGGATGACGTCATTCGGCGACGCTATCAACGCAGGTCACCGTGGTGAAGTGCGGGAACTCACCGTGCTGCGGGGCGGACGGCTGCTCACCGCCGACGCCACGCCGACCGTGGTCGACCTGGTGGTCGCCGGTGAGCGGGTCCGGGCGGTCGAGCCGGTCGGCACCGTCGACGCCGGCACGATCGTCGACGTCGACGGCCTCGACGTCCTGCCGGGCGCCATCGACCTGCACGTGCACCTGCGTGATCCGGGACAGACCCACAAGGAGACGGTGGAGACCGGCACGGCCGCCGCAGCGGCCGGCGGCACCACCCTGGTCTGCGACATGCCGAGCACCCAGCCGCAGGTCACCTCGGTCGCGCGCTACCGGGAGAAGATCACCTCCTGGAGTGGACGCGCCACGGTGGACTTCGCGCTCTGGGCCGGCGGCACCGACCCGGCCGCGCTCGCCGCGATGGCGGACGCCGGGGCGATCGGCGTCAAGATCTACATGGCCACCGCCCCCGGCTTCGAGGAGCTCTACTCCGCCGACGCGGCCGCCGTCGCACGGGTGCTGGAGGTCTCCGGCCGGCTCGGCTGGGCGGTCGCGGTGCACGTCGGCGACCAGCAGGCCAGCGACGCCCACCGGGACCGGCTCATCGCCGCCGGGCGGCGCGACCCGGCCGCCGTCCTCGAGGTCACCCGGGGACCCGGCAACCTGTCCGGCCTGCGGACCGTCCTCGACCTCGCCACCGCCACCGGACAGCGGGTGCACCTGGCCCACCTCAGCGCGTACGGGCTCGACGCCCTGGACCTCTTCGCCCGCGCACGGGCCGGGCATCCCGGACTGACGGCGGAGACCTGCTTCCCGGCCCTGAGCGAGGAGGAGGACCTGGTGACGCAGGGGGTCTACGTGCTGCCGACGGTCTTCTCGGCGACGGCCCGGCGGCGGTGGCTCAGCGCCCTCGCCGACGGGGTGGTCGACGCCGTCGCCACCGACCACGCGCCGCACACCCGGGCCGAGAAGGACCGGGGCCGCGACGACGCCTGGGCGGCATCGCCGGGATACCCGGCGCTGGAGACGTCCCTGCCGCTCGCCTACGCGGCGATGCTCGACGGTGACCTCACTCCGCAGCGGCTGGTCGACGCGGTGGCCGGCGCCCCGGCCCGCATCCTCGGGCTGCCCCACAAGGGCCGGCTGACGCCGGGGTCCGACGCCGATCTGGTCCTCTTCGACCCGGCCGGTAGCTGGCGGGTGGACCAGGCGACAATGCGGTCGAAGGTCGGGTGGAGCCCGCTGCACGGACGAACCCTGCGGGGCCGGCTGCACGCCACCTGGCTGCGGGGACGACCGATCGTCCACGATGGTGAGATCCTGGAGCCCGGTGGCGGACATTTCGTCCGTCGGCCGGGTGCCGGCGACACGAATCCGGGACGGGGTTGAGACGACTGTGACGGGTACCCACGGCACCCAGCCGACGTTGCGGGACGTGGCTCGGGTCGCCGGCGTGCACCTGGCCACCGCCTCGCGCGCACTGAGTGGCTCCAAGAGCCGGCCGGTGAACTCCCGCACCGAGGCGCTGGTCCGGCAGGCCGCCGCCGAACTCGGCTACGTACCCGACCAGATGGCCCGGAGCCTGCGCACCCACCGCAGCGCGGCGATCGGCGTGCTGATCCCCGACATGTCCAACCCGGTCATGCCACCGCTGGTGCGCGGCGCCGAGCAGGTGCTCGCCCGGCACGGTTACACCACGCTCTTCGCCGACACCGACAACGACCCGGTGGCCGAGGCCAAACGCCTCGGCATGCTGCTCTCCTGGCGGGTCGCCGGCATCATCCTGGCCACCGCCCGCCGGGACCAGCCGCTGCCGGTGGAGCTGACCGCGTCCGGAGTGCCGGTGGTGATGATGTCCCGCAAGGTCGACGCCACCACCGTCCCGTCGGCGACGGTCGACGAATCGGTCGGCGTCGCACAGGCGCTGGACCACCTGATCGGCCTCGGGCATCGACGGATCGCCTACCTCGGCGTACCCCTCTGGACCTCGGCCGGGCACGAACGGTACGTCGCCTTCCAGCACATCATGCGCGACCGGGGCCTGCCGGTGCCCGAGGGCTACGTCGTCGCCCGGGAGGGCTACTCGGAACGGGACGGCGAGAGCGCACTGGCCGCCCTGCTCGCCGACGACGAGCCACCCACCGCGGTCCTGGCCGGCAACGACATGATGGCGCTCGGCTGCTACGCCGCGATCCGCGCCGCCGGCCTGAGCTGCCCCGGGGACATCAGCGTGGTCGGCTACAACGACATGCCGCTGACCGACCGCGTCGACCCGGCGCTGACCACGGTACGGGTCCCCTACTTCGACGTCGGCCGTCGGGCGGCGACCCTGCTGGTCGAGGCACTCACCGACGGCGACGCGCTGGACCACTCGGTCCGGCTCACCCCACGGCTGGTGGTACGCGCCTCGACCGCACCGGTCCGCCCTTGCCCGTCACAGGACACCGGGCAGAGCGGGTAGACGACGTCCCGAGCACGTCGATCCGGGGGTCCGGCGGTCAGGTGGTGGTGGCGGGGCGGCCGACGGCCCGTAGCTCCGAGAGCGCCGACGCGAAACCGTGCAGCATGTCCGTGGCCTCGGTCAGCCGCGCCGCGGAAGGGTGCTCGCTGTTCGGCCGGTACTCCTCGGCCAGATACCCGGCGGCGGCCACCACCAGCCGCTCGTACGCCCCCACACCGGCGTCCAACTGCCCGGTCAGCGCCTCGTGCGCCTCGGCCAGCGCGGGACGCGCGTCGGGTGGCGCGAGGCGTACCGCACGTTCCACGCTCGCCACCCGGGTCGCCAGCTCGCGCAGCGACTGCTCGGCCGCGGTGGCCTCGGCGACGGCGGGTTCGGCGAAGCCGGTCAGCCGGCCGCCCATGGACGCCAGGGTCGACGCCGCCCGGTCCAGCCGTTCCCACGGCTGGACCGCGCTGGTGCCCCGGAGGGCGCCACGGGACCGGGCGCGGCGTACCTCGGCCACCACGCCGGCACCGACCGGGAGTCGTTCCACGGCCGCGACCAGGCGGGCCCGACTGCGGGCGGCGGCCTGGGCGGGGTCGAGCGCGGGC
>NZ_SISL01000182.1:0-11128 GCF_004307965.1 Verrucosispora sp. SN26_14.1
GGTCGACGCCGGCCACCACCAGTGCGCCGAGGCGGCCCTCGGCGGCGGCGGCGAGGATGCCGTCGGTGTCCCGGCCGGCCTGGCTCGGGATCACTCCGGCCGGGATGTCCCACGCCTCGCCCAGCTCGGCGCGCGCGGTCGGCTCGGTGACGATCCGCCCACCGGGCAGCAGGTTGGGCAGGCAGCCGGTGTCGACGGCGCCCCGGTCCCCGGCGCGTCGCGGCACCCAGGCCAGCTTCGCACCGGTACGCGCGGCCACCTCGGCGGCGGCGGAGAGCCCGCCGGGCACCGAGGCCAGTCGCTCACCGACGATCAGGATCGCACCCGGGGCGCTCAGCGCCTCGGCGACCGTGGCGTGCTCGGCGAGCACCCCGGCCTCCTCACCCGGCACCACCCGGGCCAGCTTGGCACCGAGCTTCTCCAGGCCGCGGGTGGCGAACGGCGCGATCGCGTACACCTTGAGCTTGTTCTTGAGGTACGCCTTGCGCATCCGCAGGAAGAGGATCGGGCACTCCTCCTCCGGCTCCAGGCCGACCAGCACCACGGCGGGAGCGTTCTCGACGTCGGTGTAGGTGACGTCGGTGCTGCCCGCGACGTTGCTGGCCAGGAAGTCGGCCTCCTCGCGGGAGGCCGGGCGGGCCCGGAAGTCGATGTCGTTGGTGTGCAGCGCGATCCGGGCGAACTTCGCGTACGCGTAGGCGTCCTCGACGGTCAGCCGACCGCCGGTGAGCACCGCCGAGCCCTGACCGCCGTCCCGGGCCGCACGCAGCCCCTCGGCGGCGACGCTGAGCGCCTCGCTCCAGGACGCCTCACGCAGCTCACCGGTGCGCTCGTCGCGGACCAGTGGAGTGGTCAACCGGTCGGTGGCACGGGCGTACTGGAAGCCCCACCGGCCCTTGTCGCAGTTCCACTCCTCGTTGACCTGCGGGTCGTCGCCGGCCAGCCGCCGCATCACCTTGCCCCGACGCCAGTCGGTGCGCTGGGCGCAACCGGCCGAGCAGTGCTCGCAGACGCTCGGGCTGGAGACCAGGTCGAACGGGCGGGCGCGGAAACGGTACTGGGTGCCGGTCAGCGCGCCGACCGGGCAGATCTGCACGGTGTTGCCGGAGAAGTACGAGTTGAACGGCACGTCACCTGCGTCGCCCTCCTCGCCGTACTCCTCGTCCCGGTAGATGTTGATCTCCTCGGCGGACGAACGGTTCATCAGGTCGATGAACTTGTCGCCGGCGATCTCCTCGGAGAACCGGGTGCAGCGCTGGCAGAGCACGCAGCGCTCGCGGTCGAGCAGCACCTGGGTGCTGATCGGCAGCGGCTTCGGGTACTCCCGCTTGTGCTCGTGGAACCGCGAGTCGGTGCGGCCGGTCGACATCGCCTGGTTCTGTAGCGGGCACTCGCCGCCCTTGTCACACATCGGGCAGTCGAGGGGGTGGTTGACCAGGAGCAGCTCCATGATCCCCTCCTGCGCCTTCTTGGCGACCGGGGAGCTGAGCTGGGTACGGACGACCATGCCCTCGGCCACCGTCTGCGTGCAGGAGGCGACCGGCTTGCGCTGCCCCTCCACCTCGACGAGGCACTGGCGGCAGGCACCGGCCGGTGCCAGCAGCGGGTGGTCGCAGAAGCGGGGGATCTCCGTGCCGATCTGCTCGGCGACGCGGATCAGCAGCGCCCCCTTCGGGGCGGTGACCTCGACGCCGTCGATGGTCAGCGTGACCGTCTCGGTCGACTTGGCAACGTCCGTCATTAGTGGGCTCCCACCAACTGCTTGTCGGACAACTTCGGAGCGGTCCGTCCCTCGATGTAGTCGAGGTAGTCCTGCTTGAAGTACTTCAGGGACGACGTCACCGAGCTGGTGGCACCGTCACCCAGGCCGCAGAACGAGCGGCCCAGGATGTTGTCGCAGGTGTCGAGCAGGGTGTCCAGGTCGTCGTGGGTGCCCTGACCGGCCAGGATGCGCCGGTAGACCCGGACCATCCAGTAGTTGCCCTCCCGGCACGGGGTGCACTTGCCGCACGACTCGTGGTGATAGAACTCCAGCCAGCGGTAGGTCGCGTAGACCGGGCAGTCCTGGTCCGAGAAGATCTGCGTGGCCGTGGTGCCGAGGATCGATCCGGCGCCGGCCACCCCCTCGAAGTCCAGCGGCACGTCCAGGTGCTCGGCGGTGAGCAGCGGCGTGGACGAACCACCCGGGGTCCAGAACTTGAGGTTGTGCCCGGGCTGCATGCCACCGGCCAGCTCCAGCAGCTCGCGCAGGGTGATGCCCATCGAGCACTCGTACTGACCCGGGTTGGCGATCCGGCCGGAGAGCGAATAGATCATCGGTCCGGAGGACTTCTCCGTGCCCATGGTCTTCCACCACTCGGCGCCGCCCAGCACGATGTACGGCACGCTGGAGATGGTGCCGACGTTGTTGACCACCGTGGGGCTGGCGTACAGGCCGTGGGTCGCCGGGAACGGCGGGCGCAGCCGGGGCTGGCCCCGGAAGCCCTCCAGCGAGTCCAGCAGCGCCGTCTCCTCGCCGCAGATGTACGCACCGGCGCCCGAGTGCACCACCAGGTCCAGGTCGAAACCGGACCCGAGGATGTCGCGCCCGAGGTAGCCCTTGGCGTACGCCTCGTTCACCGCGTTGCGCAGCCGGCGTGCCGCGTGCACGGCCTCGCCCCGGATGTAGATGTAGGCCCGGCTGGCCCGGATCGCGTACGACGCGATGATCACGCCCTCGACCAGCGAGTGCGGGTCGTGCGTCATCAGCGGCAGGTCCTTGCAGGTGCCCGGCTCGCCCTCGTCGGCGTTGACCACGAGGTAGTGCGGCTTGCCGTCGCCCTGCGGGATGAAGCCCCACTTGAGGCCGGTCGGGAAGCCCGCGCCGCCACGACCGCGCAGCCCGGAGTCCTTGATGAGCTGGATCAGGTCGTCCGGGTGCGCCTTGAGCGACTTGCGCAGTGCGGCGTACCCGTCGAGCTTCTCGTAGGTGCCGATCCGCCAGGCGTCCGGCGACAGCCAGCGCTTGGTGAGGACCGGCGTCAGCTTGGCCAGGATCTCCGGCCGAGGCGTGGTCACTTCTGAGCCCCCTTGTCGTTCGCGGAGCCCTGGCCACCGCCGGACGACTCCGCCTCGCTGAGGTTGCGCTCCTGAGCCTCGGCGTCGTCGCCGGCAGGCTTGCCGTCACCGGCGGGTGGGTTGGCCGCCGCACCGGCGGCCTCCGCCGCGCGGGCGTCGCTCGACGCCGGAGGCGACCCGTCGACCGGCACCTTCGTGCCGGGGGCGTCCGGCACCGCCGTCTGGGCGTCCGGCTGCCGGGTCTCGGCGGTACGCACCTGCGGCGACTTGCGGTCCGGCGCGGGTACGTCGGGCGCCGTGGTGCCGGTCGGCGCGGCCTTGGCCGGGGTGGCCGGGGCCGGCTTGTCACCGGCCTTGCCGCTGCGGATCGGGGTGTTCGGGTCGAAGCCCGGCACCGAGATGCCGTGCTGCTCGGCCAGGCGCAGGCCACGCAGGCTCGGCTCGCCCGGTACGCCGTCGGCGACCGCGCCCTCACGCTCGTCGGCGAAGCCGGCGAGCTGCACCGCCATCTCCTTGAGCGTGCAGAGGCGGGCGCCCCGGCTCGGCGTGGGCCGCCCTCCGGCGCGCAGCTCGTCGACCAGACCGACCGCGCTCTGCGGGTCGACGCCGTCGAAGAAGTCGTAGTTGACCGTCATCACCGGGCCGTAGTCGCAGGCGGCCAGGCACTCGGCGTGTTCGAGGGTGATCGTGCCGTCCTCGGTGGTCTCGTCGTGCCCGACACCCAGGTGCTCGGTGAGGGCGTCGTAGACCTCCTGCCCGCCGAGGACGTTGCACATGGTGTTGGTGCAGACGCTGACCAGCCAGTCACCGGTGGGGCGGCGCTTGTACATGGTGTAGAAGCTCGCCACGGCGCCGACCTGGGCCTTGTTCAGGCCGAGCACCTCGGCGCAGAACGCCACTCCGGCCGGGGAGACGTAACCCTCCTCGGACTGCACCAGGTGCAGCAGGGGTAGCAGGGCCGAACGGGACCGGTCGGCCGGGTAACGGGCGATGATCTCCCGCGCCCGAGCCCGCGTCGCATCAGTGAAAACAGTCGTGGTCATCAGCGCCGCCTTCCGTTCGCGACTGCGGGGATCGCAAGCCCACTCCTCGCGCTCACCGGTCACAACCTCCCATGACGGGGTCCAGCGAGGCACCGCCGGCGATCACGTCGGCGATCAGGCCACCCTCGGCCATCGCCGGCAGTGCCTGGAGGTTGACGAAGCTCGGCTCGCGGTAGTGCACCCGGTACGGCCGGGTGCCACCGTCGGAGACCGCGTGCACACCCAGCTCGCCGCGCGGCGACTCGATGCCGACGTACACCTGGCCCGGCGGCACCCGGAAGCCCTCCGTCACCAGCTTGAAGTGGTGGATCAGGGACTCCATCGACTGCCCCATGATCTTGGCGACGTGCTCCAGGGAGTTGCCCATGCCGTCGACACCGATGGCCAGCTGCGCCGGCCACGCGATCTTCTTGTCGGCGACCATCACCGGACCCGGCTCGAGCCGGTCCAGCGCCTGCTCGACGATCTTGAGCGACTCGCGCATCTCGGCCATCCGGACCAGGTACCGGCCCCAGACGTCGCCGTCGGGATGCGTCGGCACGTCGAACTCGTAGTCCTCGTAACCGCAGTACGGCATGGTCTTGCGCAGGTCCCAGGCCAGCCCGGCGGAGCGCAGCACCGGCCCGGTGACGCCGAGCGCGACACAACCGGTCACGTCCAGCACCGCGATGTTCTTCGTCCGCTCCAGCCAGATCGGCTGGCCGGAGAGCAGGTCCTCGTACTCCTTGAGCCGCTTCGGCAGGAGCTTGAGGAAGTCGCGGATCTTGACGATAGCCTCGTCCGGCACGTCCTGGGCGACACCGCCCGGCCGGACGTACGCGTGGTTCATCCGCAGGCCGGTGATGAGCTCGAAGATCTCCAGGATGTACTCGCGCTCCCGGAAGCCGTAGAGCATCATGTTGATCGCGCCCAGCTCCATCGCCGTGGTGGCGACCCAGACCAGGTGCGAGGAGATCCGGTTCAGCTCCATCATGAGCACCCGGATGGTGTTGGCACGCTCGGTGATGTCGTCGGTGATACCGAGCAGCTTCTCCACGGCGAGCGAGTACGCCGTCTCGTTGAAGATCGGCGAGAGGTAGTCCATCCGGGTCACGAACGTCGAGCCCTGGACCCAGTTGCGGTATTCCAGGTTCTTCTCGATACCGGTGTGCAGGTAGCCGACGACCGAGCGGGCCTCCCGGACCGTCTCGCCCTCCAGCTCCAGGACCAGCCGCAGCACCCCGTGCGTGGACGGGTGCTGCGGACCCATGTTGACGACGATCCGACCCTCGTTGATCGGGTCGACTCCCGAGACGAGGTCGTCCCAGTCCCCACCGGTGACGGTGAAGACCCGACCTTCGGTGGTCTCGCGCTCGGTGGCGTAGTTGGACGCGCTCACAGTGCCGACCTTTCGTTCGCGACTGCGGGGCTCCGCTTCGCTGCACTCCTCGCGTTCACTGGTACGACCTCCGCTTGTCGGGCGGCGGGATCTCGGCGCCCTTGTACTCCACGGGCACGCCGCCGAGGGGGTAGTCCTTCCGCTGCGGGTGACCCTCCCAGTCGTCCGGCATGAGGATCCGGGTCAGCGCCGGGTGGCCGTCGAAGACGACGCCGAACATGTCGTACGCCTCCCGCTCCTGCCAGTCCGCGGTCGGGTAGACCGAGGTGACGCTGGGCAGATGCGGCTCCTCGGCGGAGACGGCCACCTCCAGCCGCACCAGTCGCCGATAGGTCATCGAGGTGAGCTGGTAGACCACGTGCAGCCGGCGCTCGTCGGCACCGAGGTAGTCCACGCCGGAGAGCGACGAGAGCAGCTCGAAGCGCAGCCCCGCGTCGTCCCGCATCACCTGGCAGACCTCGGCGATCCGCTCCGGGCGGATGTGCAGGGTCAGCTCACCCCGGTCGACGACCACGTTCTCGATCGCCTCGCCGAAGGCCGGGTACGCCTCCTCCAGCGCGTCGTACACCTCGTCGAAGTAGCCACCGAACGGCCGGGGCGAGTCCACGAGCTGCGGGCGCGGGCGGACCAGCCCGCCGAAGCCGGAGACGTCACCGGTGCCCTGGTTGCCGAACATGCCCCGACCGGCGGGCGAGGCCGGCGGGAACTCGGCGGGTGCACCGCTGGTCGACCCGGCCGGCGTCACCGGAACCGGTACGACACCGTCGGTCCGCTTGTCGTCAGTCACTTGATCCCCCCGTACGGGTGGAGGTGGTTCTGGGCCTTCATCCAGTTCTCGATCCGCAACTGCTCCTCGCGGCCCTCGCGGACGGCCTTCGTCCACTCGGCCCGCCGGGCCTTGTCGTTGCGGTACGACGACGGCATCGAGCCGTACGGCACCACCGGCACGTCACCGCGCGCCTCGCGGGCCGCCAGCATCTTGCGGCCGTTCGGACCGAGCGGCTCGTGGCCGATCTTCTCGCGCAGCTTGAGGATCGCGTCGATGAGCATCTCCGGCCGGGGCGGGCAGCCCGGGAGGTACATGTCGACCGGCACGACGTGGTCCACGCCCTGCACGATGGCGTAGTTGTTGAACATGCCGCCGCTGCTGGCGCAGACGCCCATGGAGAGCACCCAGCGGGGCTCGGCCATCTGGTCGTAGATCTGGCGCAGCACCGGGGCCATCTTCTGGCTGACCCGGCCGGCGACGATCATCAGGTCGGCCTGACGGGGCGAGGCCCGGAAGACCTCCATGCCCCACCGGCCCATGTCGTAGTGCGGACCACCGGCGGCCATCATCTCGATCGCGCAGCAGGCCAGGCCGAAGGTGGCACCCCAGACCGACGACTTGCGCGACCAGTTGACGAGCTTCTCCACCGAGGTGAGCAGGACGCCGGCGGGAAGTTTCTCCTCGATACCCATTGCCGTTCCTCCCTCAGTCCCAGTCCAGGCCGCCGCGCCGCCACTCGTAGGCGTACGCGACGAAGACCGCACCGATGAAAATCAACATGGCGACGAATCCGAATACCGGAAGCATGTCGAAGGAGACCGCCCACGGGTAAAGGAAGATCATTTCCACGTCGAAGACGATGAAGAGCATCGCCGTCAGATAGAACTTGACCGGGAACCGGCTGCCGCCGATCGGCTGCGGGCTGGGCTCGATGCCACATTCGTAGGCTTCGAGCTTGGCCTTGTTGTAGCGCCGGGGTCCGGCGAACCGGGCAGCCCCTATGGAGAACAGCGCGAAGGCCGCGGCGAGGGCGAACAGCCCAATGATGGGTACGTAAGGCGAGAGCGACATCTTCTTCTCCTGCTCGTCCTTCCCTGCCCGCGTTCGTTGGCGAAATTCACACTATTCACATCCCACCCGGCGACCGTCGGCGGGGGTCGATCTGCCTGGTCCGCGCCCCTACACTGCGGGCGCGACCCGGGTCATCGCATTGATCACCCGGTCCATCGCGTCACCGCCACGAGGGTCGGTGAGGTTGGCCAGCAGCTTGAGCACGAATCTCATGAGGGTCGGGTGGGGCATGCCGTGCTTGGTCGCCACCCGCATGATCTCGGGCCGGCCGATCAGCTTCACGAAGACCCCACCCAGCCGGTAGTAGCCGCCGAACCGGGTTTTCAACTCCTGCGGGTACGCCATCAGTGCCCGCTCGCGCTCGGCACCGACCGGACGGGCCAGCGCCTGCACCGCGACCTCCGCGGCCAGTTCACCGGACTCCATGGCGTACGCGATGCCCTCGCCGTTGAACGGGTTGACCATGCCGCCGGAGTCACCGACAAGCATGACCCCCCGGGTGTAGTGCGGCACCCGGTTGAAGCCCATGGGCAACGCCGCGCCGAGGATCGAGCCCTCGGCGTTGGCCTCGTCGGTCATCCCCCACTCCGGCGGCGTGTTGGCCAGCCAGTCGGTGAGCAGCCGCCGGTAGTTGGTCTTGCCGAAGGCCGACGAGGAGTTGAGGATGCCGAGGCCGACGTTGACCCGGCCGTCGCCGAGGCCGAAGATCCAGCCGTACCCGGGCAGCAGGGCACCGGTGCCCTTGGCCCGCAGCTCCAGCCAGGACTCCAGGTAGTTGTCGTCGTGCCGGGCCTCGGAGCGGTAGTAGCGGCGTACCGCCACGCCGATCGGGCGGTCCTCGCGCTTGGCCAGCCCGAGGGCGAGCGGGAAGCGGCCGGAGACGCCGTCCGCGGCGACGACCAGCGGCGCGTGGAAGGTGGCCGGTGCCTTGTCCGGGCCGTCCTCGGCCTCCACGCCGATCACCCGGCCGTCGCCGTCGAGCACCGGGCCGGTCACGTTCACGTTGGTCCGCAGCGTCGCCCCGGCGGACGTCGCCCGCTGGACGAGCAGGTCGTCGAAGTCGAGTCGGGTGCGGACCAGCCCGTAGTTCGGGAAGCTGGCCAGGTCGGGCCAGTCCAGTTCGAGCCGGACCCCGCCGCCGATCACCCGCAGACCTCGGTTGTGCAGCCAACCGGCCTCGGGCGAGGTGTCCACGCCCATCCGGATCAGCTGCCGCACCGCGCGCGGGGTCAGCCCGTCACCACAGACCTTCTCCCGGGGGAACTCGGTCTTCTCCAGCAGCAGCACGCGTACGCCGTGCCGGGCCAGGTGGTATGCGGTCGCCGACCCACCGGGGCCGGCGCCCACGACGATCACGTCGGCGTCGTTCTCCACCGCGGTCATTCGCGCCTCCTCCCCGGGTGCTCGTGAAATGCTTCACAAGCCAGTCGGGACGAGTCTATGACCGCCGCCGTACGCTCGGTTTGTTAGGGCGACCTAACATCACGGAAACAGGACACTGACGGAACTCCCGGACGCTGGGCTCATGCCGTCCGAGGCATCGGAGCAGCCCTATGCGCGGGGGCCGGTCGCGTCCAGACCTGCGCGGATCGTCTCCGGCAGGTGCTCCCGCAGCGCGCCGCCGGCAGCCCGGTCCAGCGCGGCGAGCACCTCGGACACCACCTGACGCACGTCCGCCGGATCCGCGCCGGCCAGATCCCTGAGCTGGTCGACCAGCTCGGCGGCATCATCGATGGCCACGTGGCGCGAATCCGTCATGCGGGCCAGCCTAAGCGGCAGACAATATCAAACAGACTTATTCGCCCAAATAGCGGTGAAAATGGTGCAAGTCGGGTCAGTCACGGATGGCGCGGTGCAGCGCCACGATGCCGCCGCTCAGGTTCCGCCACGCCACCCGACCCCACCCGGCCGCGCCCACCCGGGCGGCCAGCGCGGGCTGGTCCGGCCAGGCCCGGATCGACTCGGCGAGATAGACGTAGGCGTCCGGGTTGCTGGACACCGTCCGCGCCACCGCCGGCAACGACCGCATCAGGTACGACAGGTAGACGGTGCGGAAGGCCGGGTTGACCGGGGTGCTGAACTCGCACACCACCAGCCGGCCGCCGGGCCGGGTGACCCGCGCCAGCTCGCGCAGCGCCGCATCGGTGTCGCTGACGTTGCGCAGCGCGAAGGAGATGGTCACCGCGTCGAAACTCGCATCGGCGAAGGGCAGCCGGAGGGCGTCACCGGCCAGCAGCGGCACCTGTGGACGGACCCGCTTGCCCGCATAGAGCATGCCCAACGACAGGTCGGCGCCGACCGCGTACGCCCCGGAACGGGACAGCTCTTCGGTCGAGACCCCGGTGCCCGCGCCCACGTCCAGCACCCGGTCCCCGGGGCGCAGATCCAGCGCGGCCCGGGTGGCCCGCCGCCAGAACCGGTCCTGCCCGAAGGAGAGGACGGTGTTGGTCAGGTCGTAGCGGGCCGCGACCCCGTCGAACATCGCGGCGACCTCGTGCGGCTGCTTGTCCAGGCTGGCGCGCTGGCCCTGCGGGGTGCTCACCCCTCCACTCTGCCAGCCGGGCCTCGCACCCTTCACGCCCAGGGTCACCGGCGCCCACCGCAGAGACAGTAGGGGCGGGATGGTCGCCCATCCCGCCCCTACTGCCGTGCGTTATGTGAACGGCCCGCGCGGGCCGATTGAGGACTACCTCAGGAATTGGTCTTCTCGTCGCCCGGAGCCACCAGGACCACCCGGCGACGACGGGACACCAGGAACATGGCCGCACCGGCGAGCACGACACCCGCGCCGACGGCGCCGATCACGCCCGCCTGCACACCGGTGACCGGCAGGCCACCGCCGCCGCCACCGTTGCCGGTGGCCGCCACGATCACGGCGAAGTCGTCGCTGTTGTCGGACGGGTCGATGTCGGCGAACTCGGACTCCTCGATCTTCCGGACCTCGGCCCGGTCGAAGTCGGGCTTGGTCGCCTGCTTGCTGATCCGGGCTTCCGGCTTCAAGGCGCCGTACGCCACGGCCGCCAGCGAGCCGCCCTTGAGGGCCACCGGCGCCTTCACGTCCTCGTCCACCACGACCGGCAGCTCGAAGGTCAGCACGCTGTCCTGCTCGAGCACGAAGTCCTTGTCCTCGCAGACCACGGTGCGGTCGGCGCCGGTCTTGCAGCCGCCGATCGGGAAGGCCAGGCTGACGTGCTCGGGCAGCTTGAAGGTCATCTTGAGGCCCTGTGCGACCAGGTCACCCTGGTTGACGACCTCGCTGTACACGACGGCGGTGTCACCGGGGTGCAGCTTCTTGCCCTCTTTGCCGGTCTCGAAGTCGATGCTGGTCTTCACGTCCGGGACGATCACGCCCAGGTCGACGCCGCTCTCCGGGGTCACCTCGACGTCGAACTCGACGCTGTTGTTGCTGTCGTCGGTGTCGTCCGGCGACTCGATGGTGATGGTGACCGGGGCCTTGTACGGCCCGGTAGCCGTTCCACCGGGCTTGATCAGGAGGAGCGGCAGCTCGGTGGTCTCGCCGGGACCGGGGATCTCGGTCTTGTTCAGCTCGCAGACGAACAGGTTCGGGTCGGGGTCGCTGTCGAAGGTGCACCCACCCTCGGTGAACGTCACGAACCAGAGCTTGCTCTCGTCCACCTTGGAGGCGTCGACCCTGAGGGAGACCTTGCTCGGGGTGTTCTTGCCCTGATTGGCGATCTTGGCCCAGGCGATCTTGCCCCAGGCGCCGTCGGTGACCCTGGTGCCGGCCGAGGTGATCGCCAGGTCGGTCTCGGTGCCGGCCGCGTGGGCCGGCGCGCCGAACGCGGCGAC
>NZ_SISL01000183.1:0-11038 GCF_004307965.1 Verrucosispora sp. SN26_14.1
CGCCGACGGCACCTTCACCGCCCAGGTGCTGGTGCTGCCGAAGGACCGGCTGGGCCAACGCCGGGCGGTGGCCACCGGCACCGGGTTCCGCCCGGTGAGCACACCGTTCCTGGTGGTGCTGCCGGCCCAGCAACCGCCCGGACTGCTGCGCCGCAGTTGGTGACGACGATGGGAGCGGGCGCGTGATACACGAGATCGACGAGGCCCTACGCGGGCTGGTCGCCACCGAGGAGCTGACCGGCACCGGCGTGGAGGTGTCGTTCGACGCACCCACCCGGGACTGGGCGACCCGCCGCAACGCACCGACGGTGAACCTGTTCCTCTACGACATCCGGGAGGACCGGTCCCGGTACTTCCAGGGCCGGGTCGCCGAGCGGGACGCCACCGGCCAGACGGTGGCCTGGCACGACTCGCCGCACTTCTTCGCGCTGTCCTACCTGGTCACCGCGTGGACCAACCGGCCCACCGACGAACACCGCCTGCTCGCCACCCTGCTCGCCGGTCTGATCCGGTACGACGAGCTGCCGGCCGAGCGGATGACCGGCTCGCTGGCGGCGCTGGGCCTCTCGGTGCCGATGTCGGTCGCCGCACCACCCGGCGAGGGGCGGGCGCTGGCCGACGTGTGGACCGCGCTCGGCGGCGAACTCAAACCGTCGCTGGACCTGGTGGTCACCGCCCCGGTGTCGACCCGCCGGTCGCCGGCCGCGCCGCCGGTGCGGGAACGGACCGTCCAGGTCGGCGACCTCACCGGGGCACGGGTGAGTCGGCGCACGCACACGGTGACCGATCCCCGCCGGAACGGCGACGGTCGGCCTGCCGGACCGGACGGTCGCCGGTGAGCGGCACGGCCGACACGGCGTACCTGTCGGAGCGGCTCGGGCTGGTCGCCGCGCGGGTCCGGCAGGCGGTGACCGAGCGCCGCCGGGACGACCCCGATCCGGACGACGCCTTCCGGGGGCTGTACGTGTCAGCGGACCACGCCGAACGCCTCGCCGCCGTCGCGAGCACGGGGGTGGGATGTAAGGAGGGGTCCCCTGCTATACACGAGGCGTTAGCAGGGGACCCCTCCTTACATACCGACGGGGACGAGCCGCGACTGCTCCGGCTGGCCCGCCGTTTCGGACTCACCCCGTTGGACGTGGACTTCCTGCTGGTCGCGTTGCTCCCCGACGTCGAAGCCCGGTACGAGAAGCTCTACGGCTATCTCCACGACGACGTCAGCCGGCGTCGGGCCACCATCGGGCTGGCCCTGGAACTCTGCGGGATCCCCGCCTCGGCGGTCACCGGACGGTCCCGGTTCACCGGCTCCGCGCCCCTGGTCGGTGGCGGGTTGGTGCTGGTCGAGCAGCCGGACCAGCCGTACCTGTCCCGGCCGTTGCGGGTACCCGACCGGGTGGCCGGGTACCTGCTCGGCGACGACACCGTCGACGCCCGGCTCACCGGGTCGGCGTGGCCCGTCGGGGACGACACGACCCCGCCGTCCGACACCGCGCACCGCCTCGGCACGGCGGTACGCGCCGGGGTGCGCCTGGCCTACCTGCGGGAACAGCCCGGCGCCGTCGCCGACGACCTGGGGGTCGCGGCGCTGCTCTCGGCCGGCTGGGCGGTGCTCCGACTGGACCTGGACGCGCTGGTCGCCGATCCGGCCCCGGCCGACGTGCTGACGGCGGCGGTGCGGGAGGCCCGACTGCGTGGTGGCGGTCTGGTCGCCGGGCCGGTCCAGGCACTCGACCCGATCGGGCAGCCGGCACACGCCCGGCTGCTGCGTCGGGTCGCCGAGCAGCCGGTGCCGGTGCTGCTCACCGGGACGGTCGAGTGGGATCCGCACTGGAGTCGGCAGGCGCCGCTGCTGGTCACCGCCACACCCCTGGACGAGCAGGGCCGGGCCCGACTGTGGCACACGGCGGGTGCCGCGCGGGCCGCCGACCGGCCCGAGGGCTGGACCGACGGCGTGGACCCGGCGCGCGAGCTGGCCGCGTACCTGCTCGGTCCGGACCAGATCCGGCGGGCCGCGCAGGCCGCCGACCAACTCGCGCTCTTCGAGGGCGCGGACCGGGTGGACGCCGGTCACCTGCGCGCGGGGGTACGCGGACAGAACGCCGGTGGCCTGGCCCGGCTGTCCCGGCGGATCGAGCCCGGCGTGGGCTGGCCCGATCTGGTGCTGCCCGACCGGGTGCACGACCAGTTGCGGGAGCTGGCCCTGCGGGTGCGATACCGGGACCGGGTGCTGGGCCGGTGGCGGATGCGTCCCGGCGGCGGGCGGGGGCGTGGGGTGCTGGCGCTGTTCGCCGGTGACTCGGGCACCGGCAAGACCATGTCGGCGGAGGTGGTCGCTGCCGATCTCGGCCTGGACCTGTACGTCGTGGACCTGTCCACGGTCGTGGACAAGTACGTCGGCCAGACGGAGAAGAACCTGGAGCGGATCTTCACCGAGGCGGCCGGTGTCAACGGCCTGCTGCTCTTCGACGAGGCGGACGCCATCTTCGGCAAGCGGTCGGAGGTCAAGGACGCCCGGGACCGGTACGCCAACCTGGAGAGCGCCTACCTGCTGCAACGGATGGAGTCGTTCGACGGCGTCGCGGTGCTCACCACGAACCTGCGCGCCAACCTGGACGAGGCGTTCACCCGGCGGCTCGACCTGATCGTCGACTTCGCCATGCCGGACGTGGCGCAGCGGCGGGCGCTCTGGGACCGCTGCCTCGGCACCGAGCTGCCCCGCGACCCCGACCTGGACCTGGACTTCTGCGCCGGCAGCTTCGAGCTGGCCGGTGGCAGCATCCGGGCCTGCGTGGTGACCGCCGCCTACCTGGCAGCGCAGGCCGGTCGGCCGGTACGCATGGCGGACCTGGTCGGTGCGGTGCAGCGCGAGTACCGCAAGCTCGGCCGACTGCTGTTGGAGAGCGAGTTCGGCGCGCACCAACCACGCGGGGAACCCGCGCGGGTCCACTGACGAGGGGGCAGCGATGCGAGCACACGACCCGGCCGGCCGCGACGTCTCGGCCCGCCCCGTCACGTCGGCCAGACCGGAGACCACCGGTGCCGAGCACGTCCGGCCGGAGACCGGTGCGATGCCCGTCGGGCCGGTCGGCGTCGGCCCGAGTGGTGCGGCGGCCACGATCCTGGACCTGCAACAGCGGGCCGGCAACGCGGCGGCCACCCGGGCGGTGCAGCGGATGCGGTGCGCCGACCCGGACCACGGCCACGAGTCGGAGCCGATCCAGCGGTCGGCGGTGAACGAGGTGCTGCGTTCCTCCGGCAGCCCGCTGGCCGGGCCGGTGCGGCAGGACATGGAGGCCCGGCTGGGCGCGGACTTCTCCGACGTACGCCTGCACACCGGTGCGCTCGCCGAGCGTTCGACGGCGGAGGTGGACGCCCGCGCCTTCACCTCGGGATCGCACGTGGTGCTCGGCCGGGGCGGGAGCGACCGGCACACCCTGGCCCACGAACTCACGCACGTCATCCAGCAACGCTCCGGTCCGGTCGCCGGCACGGACAACGGTCACGGCCAACGGGTCTCCGACCCGGGTGACGCCTTCGAGCGGGCAGCGGAGGCGAACGCGCATCGGGCCCTGAGCGCGCCGCCGCCAGCGCACGACGTCCAGCAGGCACCGCAGGCGGGCATGTCCGCGCCCACCGAGTCGTCGGCGGGTTCCCCCTCGGTGCAGCGGGTCAGCGCCGACGAGCTGCACCGGGAGCCGCCCGGCCCGTCGGTGCAGGTTCGCGGGCCGCGCCGGTCACGCTCGAATCGGCGCCCCGCCACCCAGGTGGACCAGGCGGCCGCCTGGACCCCACTGGACGCCGCCTACCGGGCAGCCACCGGGCAGATCCCGCACAAGGAGCGGATCCGCCTCGACACCGACCTCACCTCGCTGAGCGAGATGAGTCCACCGGGAACGGGATACCAGCTCGGCACCGCGCTTACCAACGTGGCGCAACAGGTGGGCATCACGTTGGCGGGCGGGGTCACAGGTGCCCGTAGCAACGCGGAGATGATGGAGGAGCTTGGTCGTCTTGATCCGGCCTCCCTGCCGTACTGGCAGGCCCAGGACGGCAGGGACCAACAGCTCGCCACCGACGCGGTGAACAGGGAGGCGCAGTACCAGAACGAATCCGGGCCCGAGAACGCGCAGGCCCGACGGGATGTCACGGTGGCCCTGCTACGCGGGATCCAGATGCCGGCGGCCGACGCGACGGACATGCTGCTGACCTTCAACGACGGTCTGGTCATCGGCGGAGCGCACCGTGCGGAGCCGTTCTTCGCCTGGGCCGTCGACCATATGGCCCGGCTACGCCAGAACGGGGTACGGACGCTCTATCTGGAGTCGCTCCGGGAGGACGTGCACCAGAACCTGGTCGACGCTTATCTCGGCAGCGGCGTGATGAGCCGGGAGCTGACCAACTTCTGCAACACCTACCAGCGGTCACACGCCGTCGACCTCGCCGGATTCCTGGCCGAGGCACGGAGCACGGGCATGCGGGTCAAGGGCACCGGCGGTCGGCCCGCGCGCCAGGTCGGCATGAACATCCACAATCGCGCCGTCCTGCTGAACACCTACGGTGAACAGGTGGTCCGGCGGGACCGGGCGAAGACCGTCGCCTCGGGCGGCGACCCGGGCAAGTACCTGATGCAGGCCGGCGAGGCGCACGCCCAAGGCCACACCAACCCGCAGTCGACCCCGGCGATCGCGGGCGGCACGGCACTGCCGGACCAGTTCCCCGGCATCAACGAACTGCTCGACGTGCCCGCCGTGCGACTGGAGGACAACATGGACGGTAGGAAGGGATTCCGCGCCATCTGATCCGCGCACCCTCGTCGAGGGGCCTGGGCCCCTCGACGAAGGTGTCCGGCCGGTCCGGCCTCATCTGGGGACGGGTCTGATCTCGTCCGGGTCGTCGGGCTCGGGCGCGGCGACCGTCGGCTCGTCGGCGACGAGCTGTGCGTAGTCGTCCCCGGTGCCGACCAGCGCGGTGAAGATCTCCCGCAGCCGGCGCTCGTCCTGGCCCGCCCGGTTGATCTGCTCGGTCAGCTTGGCGTCCTCCGCCTTGAGCTTGCGCAGCCAGTCGCCGCCGAGCGTGACCCGCATGGTGTCCAGCTTGCCCACCCCGATCTTGTCCTGCTTGAGCCCGCCGACACTGGACGCCGGGTTGGCGGTCGCCTCGGTGGACTTGGCGGTGTGGCGGTATCCGACCGGATTCCGCGGGGCGTTCGGATCCGACTTGGACAGCCCGATCGCATGCAGCAACGTGTCCGCCACCGATTCGGGGGCGGTGGTCTCCAGGCCGATCTGGAGCCAGCCGATATCGCTGCTGGTGGGCGGTTTGTAGACGAGCAGGATGTGGCCGTGCAGGCCGTTGGGGAGCACCACGTCACCGTTGAAGTCAAGGCTGCCGATCCCACCGGCCGCGATGTCCGCACCACGCTCGTCGCGCCGGGGGTACTTGAACAGTTTGCCGGCCGTCGCCTTCACGCCGCCGACCTCGCGTAACGTCTCTTCGCTGCCGCCGGTCATGTCGTGCGTGCTGAACGCCCGCTTCGGCAAGGTCCGCATCCCCACCCAGTCCGGCAGGGACCTGCCCCCGATCGGTTCCACGGTCTCCTCCTTCGGGATGGACAGCCGGACGTCGACCCGCCCGCCGTGCGCGAGGGCCCGCGCCACGGCTCCGGTGTGGTGACGCCACTGCCGGTCCGCCGAGTACTTGCCCTCGGCGCCGGCCACCTCCAGACCCTGCTGGATGATCACGAAGAGCCGCCGGAGCAGCGTGTTGGCCTGCTGGTTCTTTCGGTTGAACGCCTCGATCTGCTGCGCACTGAGTCCCTCTGTGCTCTCCTGACCGGCCTGGAGATCCTGGGCGGCGAGGGTGGCCGCGAACGTGTCGCGCACGTCAGTGGTCAGTTCCGCCTCCAGTTCCGCGCGCAGCGGGTCGCCCTCGGGCGCGGACCGCATCATGATTCCCCGGGCCAGCACGTAGGCGGGGGTGTCGCGACGGTTCCCGGGTTCCGCCCGCCGCTCCCAGGCCAGGGTCGCGACGTACAGCCGCTTTCCCGGCGGCCGTTGCAACCAGTCGTAGTACTCGCTGGCGGCCAGGTACGCCTGTGCCTCCTCGAGCGACCCGGTCTCGGCCTGCACCGCACTGCCGGGACCGGCCGCCTCGATCGCATCCCGCTCAGCGGGGCTGAGCAGCGGTCCCCGGGACAGGCGCGGGGTGTAGTCCGGTGCCGCCTGCTCGGTCGCGGCCGACTGGGCACCGCCAGGCGCCCGCTGCACCGGCGGGGCGGGCACGCTGCCGTGCTCACCGGAGAGTGCCGCAGCGACGGCCGCGTTCCCGGCGGCGTGCTGAAGCGTCATGATCGGATGTTCCGGCCGGGCACCGGACGCGGTGCCACCGCGACGGACCGACCCTCCCGTACCGCGCTCGCCCTGGTCCTGGCGCCACTCTCCGGCCCGCATCGTGCTCCTTCCGGCCCGCCGGACGTCCTGCCGTCCACAAGTCTCGCGGCCGGACGGGCAGGTGACGGTGACCGCGAGGGCACATCTCCGGGAAAGGCACCCGGGTCGGATCGGGAAGTGCCGGCGACGCGGGCGGGCATCGGCGGCGCACCGCTCAGGCCAGCCGCAGCACCCGCTTGAGGAAGGTGACCGCCTGGTGGATGGCCGCCTCGGCCGCCTCGGTGCCGCGCAACGCGTCGAGCATCACGAAGTCGTGGATGACCCCCTGGTAGCGGGTCGCCGAGACCTGCACACCGGCCGACCGCAGCAGGTGGGCGTACGCCTCGCCCTCGTCCCGTAGCACGTCGGCCTCGGCGGTGACGACCAGCGCGGGCGGCAGTCCGGCGAGGTGTTCCGGGGCTGCCCGCAGCGGCGAGGCGGCCACCTCGGCCCGCACCGCCTCGTCCGGCGCGTACTGGTCCCAGAACCAGCGCATCGTGTCCCGGCGCAGGTGGAAGCCCTCGGCGAACATCCGGTACGACGCGGTGTCGAAGCGGGCGTCGGTGACCGGATAGAACAGCACCTGCCCGACCGGTCGTGGCGTGCCGCGCCGCTTGGCCAGCAGCGTCACCGCCGTCGCCAGGGTGCCGCCCACCGAGTCACCGGCCACGGCGATCCGCTCACCGTCCAGGTCGGCCGCACCCGGTCCGGCGAGCCAGCGCAGCACCGCGTGGCACTCCTCGACCGCCACCGGGTAGCACGCCTCGGGCGCGAGGCTGTAGTACGGGAAGACCACGGCGGCACCGGTGCCGACGGCCAACTCCCGGACCAACCGGTCGTGGGTGCCGCAGTTGCCGAGGACCCAGCCGGTGCCGTGCAGATAGAGGATCACCGGCAGCCGGCCGATGGCACCGGCCGGTCGGACCACCCGGACCGCGATCTCGCCGCCCGGCCCGCCGGGCACCACCCGCTCGTCCAGGTCGGCGTCGGGCCTGGCGAGGTTCCCGGACTGGAGGTCGTCCAGGACCCGCCGGCCCCGCTCCGGCCCGAGCTCGTGCAGGTACGGCGGTCGCGCGGTCGCCTCGGCGAACCGTCGGGCGGCGGGTTCCAGCACGATCCCGGCGGGGACGTCTCGCCTGAGGATGGGCATCCGACCACTCCCGGGATCCGGGCCGCGAACGCGGCGGAGACTCCGGGGTGTCCCCCGGGTACGCGGAGCCTCTCCGGCCCCCGTCCGGAAAGACATCCGCCATCTGACGGCACTCCCGGTGGACTGCCCCTTCGGGTAGTGGCCGCTTCCCCGCCGCCCGCCCGTCGAGTCATGGTTGCCGCCACCGGGCGTGACCAGACTTCTCCTCACGGATCGCCGTCGTGCCCGAGGGAGCGTGTCATGCCGTCGTACCTGTCACCCGGGGTGTACGTGGAGGAGGTGCCGAGCGGTTCGCGCCCGATCGAGGGTGTGGGCACCGCCGTCGCCGCCTTCGTGGGCTTTGCCGCCAGGGGGCCGTTCCACACCGCGACCCTGGTGACCAACTGGAGCCAGTTCGTCCAGACGTTCGGGGAGGCGCTCGACGACGCCTACCTCGCGCACGCGGTGTACGGCTACTTCGCCAACGGCGGCGGCATCTGCTACGTGGTGCGGGTCGGTGCCCCGGAGGCGGCGACCGAGGCGACCGGGTCGACCAGGGCGGGCCGCACGGTCACCGGGCCGTCGGTGGCACTCGGCACCTTCACCGTCACCGCCCTGCCCGGTTCCGTTGACGCCGGTGAGCTGACCGTGGAGGTGGCCGACGTCGAGGCCGAGTCCGTGCCGGAGGACCGGTTCCGGTTGGTCGTCCGGCAGGGCGGCACGGAACGGGAGGCGTTCGACGTCTCCGCGAAGCGCAACACCAAGGCGTACGTGGTCAACCAGGTGCGGGAACGGTCGAAGCTGATCGCGGTCGAGGAGGCGGCACCGGCGAGTTCGCTGGCCCGGCCCTCGAAACAGTCGGTGAGCGTGCCGCCGGTGGCGGCCGAGGAGGCCGGCCTGCCCGCCCGGATCTCCGCCGACGACTACGTCGGTGACGCCGACGCCCGGACCGGCTTCGGCGGGCTGGAGGCGGTCGACGAGATCACCATGATCGCGGTGCCCGACCTGATGAGCGCGTACCAGCAGGGCCGGATCAGCCTGGAGGACGTCAAGGCGGTCCAACTGGCGGTCATCTCGCACTGCGAGCAGATGGGCGACCGGATGGCGCTCCTCGATCCGCCGCCGGAGCTGACCGCCCGGCAGGTGCTCACCTGGCGGCAGGAGGAGGCCGGGTACGACTCCCGGTTCGCCGCGCTCTACTACCCCTGGGTCAAGGTGTTCGACCCGGCCAGCGGGCAGCACCGGTTCCTGCCGCCGAGCGGGCACGTCGCCGGCCTGTGGTCGCGTACGGACGCGGAGCGCGGCGTCCACAAGGCACCGGCGAACGACGTGCTCCGAGGCGTGATCGAGGTGCAGAACTCGGTGACGAAGGGCGAGCAGGACCTGCTCAACCCGGTCGGCGTGAACTGCATCCGGACCTTCCCCGGTCGCGGCATCCGGGTGTGGGGCGCCCGCACCCTCTCCTCGGACCCCGCCTGGCGCTACATCAACGTGCGCCGGCTGTTCAACTACATCGAGGAGTCCATCCTGCTCGGCACCCAGTGGGCCGTCTTCGAGCCGAACGACGAGCGGCTCTGGGGCACGATCCGGCGCAACATCGCCGCCTTCCTCACCGAGGAGTGGCGCGGCGGCGCGCTCTTCGGCAGCACGGCCTCCGAGGCGTTCTACGTCAAGTGCGACCGGGAGACGAACCCGCCGGAGTCGGTCAATCTCGGCCGGGTGGTCTGCGAGGTCGGCGTCTCCCCGGTGCGGCCCGCCGAGTTCGTCGTCTTCCGGATGTCGCAGTACTCCGACAGCACCAGCCTCGTCTCCGAATGACCCGACGCGTACCCACCCAAGTGACGGCAAGGAAAGGACGGTAGCCAGCGATGGCGGAGACGGGCGACACCTTCGTAACCCACCGGTTCCAGGTGGAACTGGGCAAGGCACGGGTCGAATCGGTCCAGGAGGTCAGCGGCCTCACCGTGGAACTCGACGCGATCGAGGTCACCCAGGTCACCCCGACCGGGGAGTACATCATCCGCAAGATCCCGGGGGCCCGGAAGGGCGGCGAGGTGACCATCACCCGCGGCCTGGACAAGAGCAGCGCCTTCACCGAATGGATCAAGGACACGTACGAGAAGGGCGCGATCAACACGGCCCGACAGAACATCAGCGTGATCGTGGTGGACGCGGAGAACTCCGAGCAGCGCCGCTGGGACCTGAGCAACGCCTGGGTGAGCCGGTGGGAAGGCCCCAGCCTGCGGGCCGGCGACACGTCCCCGGCCACCGAGAAGATCACCATCGTCTTCGAGGAAATCACCAGTTCCTGAGGTGCACCGCCACGGACCGCGTGAAGGGAGGTAGCGGCGGCCACTCCCGGCCCGACTCGGGCCGGGTCCGCACGCCGTGAGGTCGGATGAGACGACGAACCGTTTCGTACACCGCCCCGGAGGAGCCGCTCGACGGCTCGGACTCCGACCCCGGGGCCGCCCCGGTCGGCCGGGCCGCACCACCGCCCGAGCCGCCGAGGCTCCAGACCGAGTTCTCCTTCGAACTCCCCCGGGGTTACGTCGACGAGGCGGGCACCCTGCACCGGCACGGCACCATGCGGCTGGCGACCGCCCGCGACGAACTCGGTCCGCTGGTCGACCTGCGGGTCAAGGACAACCCCGCATACCTGTCGGTGGTGCTGCTCAGCATGGTCGTCACCCGGCTGGGCACGATCACCGACGTACGGGCCGAACACGTGGAACGGCTGTTCGCCTCGGACCTGACCTTCCTCCAGGACTTCTACCGCCGCATCAACGCCGAGGGGCACACCCGCGCCGCGGTCACCTGCCCGCACTGCACCTCGGACTTCGAGGTGGACCTGGCCGGTGGTCGCCCGGGGGAATCGTGACGTACGCGACCGACCGGCTCTACGAGGAGGTCGCGTACGTCGCCTACCACTTCCACTGGTCCCGCGACGAGATCCTCGACCTGCGCCACGACGAACGACGGCGCTACGTCGCGGAGATCGCCGCCATCAACACGCGTGTCAACGAGGGGCGGTGATCGACGATGGGCGTACGCGACTTGCTCCGGCGGTGGCGCGGAGCGGACCGGCCCGACACCCTCGCGGTCGACCCGACCCCGGTCGCTGACCCGATCCCCGTCCCGGTTGTCGACGGCCGGGGCTGGCGGAGCGTACCGCCGATGGACGGCCTGGTCACCGGCGTCGAGATGCCGATCAGCGACCCGGTCGGGTTCCGGCACCGGCTGGCCACCTGGCAGGATCCCACCGCCCGACGTCCGCTGTACCACCTGGTCAGTCCCGACGCGCCCAGTGGGCTGGCACACGACCTGCTCCGCCCGGTGCCCGCGACGGCGGCGACGCCGGTCCGTGCCACCGCCTCCCCCCGGTCCGGGCAGCACCCGGCCACCGCCGGTCCCGCCCTGCCGGTGCAACGCCGCGCCGCCGCCGGTTCCCCGGTGCTCTTCTCCAGCCACCAGTTGGACG
>NZ_SISL01000184.1:0-10990 GCF_004307965.1 Verrucosispora sp. SN26_14.1
CGTTGTGTATAAGAGACAGCACCCGGGCCGCCGCGCAGGGCGCCTTCGGCGACGACCGGGTGTACGTCGAGCGGTACCTGACCGACGCCCGGCACGTCGAGGTGCAGGTGCTCTGCGACTCCCACGGCAACGGAGTGCACCTGGGCACCCGGGACTGCTCGGTGCAGCGCCGACACCAGAAGCTGGTCGAGGAGGCACCCGCACCGGCGCTGGCCCCGACGATCCTGGACGCCCTGGCACGCACCGCCCTGCGCGGCGCGCTCGAGGTCGGCTTCACCGGGGCCGGGACGGTGGAGTTCCTGGTGGACGGAGAGGGCCGGTTCCACTTCCTGGAGATCAACTGCCGGATCCAGGTGGAGCACCCGGTGACCGAGATGATCACCGGAATCGACCTGGTGCACGAGCAGTTCCACGTCGCGGCCGGGACGCCGCTGCGGTGGCGGCAGGAGGACGTGCGGTTCACCGGGGTGGCCGTCGAGTGCCGGGTCAACGTGGAGGACCCGGATCGCGGGTTCGTCCCGACCCCCGGCCGGCTGGAGCGTTTCGTGCCGCCCGGCGGTCCGTTCACCCGGGTCGACACCCACGGGCACACCGGTTACCTGGTCGGCCCGCACTACGACTCGTTACTGGCCAAAGTGGCCGTCTGGGCCCCCGACCGCGACCTGGCCCTGAGCCGGCTGGACCGGGCCCTGCGCGAGTTCGAGATCACCGGTCCCGGTGTGCGGACCACCATCCCCTTCGTCCGGCGCGTCCTCGACGACGCCGACTTCCGCAAGGGGAGCTACTCCACCGGCCTGGTCGACCGGATGACCGCCGGACCCACCCCCGCCCATCCGAGGAGGAACCGATGACCGTCACCGATGGCCGCTCGCTGACCGCGGAGATCACCCACATCCTGGTGACCAACTGCGGGCTCGATCCCGACGCGGCCGCCCGTGCCCCGGCGGCCTCCCTGGAGGAACTGGGGATGGACTCGCTCGCGCTGCTCGAACTCTCCGCCGTGGTCGCCGACCGGTGGCGGGTGAGCATCCCGGAGCAGGCCGCCCAGCTCACCATCCCGGCCGTCGCCGAGTTGGTCGCCCAGCAGACCGACCCACCGGCCCCGGCCGCCGACCCGCCCGGGCACACCGAGAACAGCATCGTCATCGCCGCGCCGCTGGACCTGGTCTGGTCGGTCACCAACGACGTCGCCGGCTGGCCCGAGCTGTTCACCGAGTACGCCAGAGCCGAGATCCTCGGCCTGGACGGCGACACCGTACGGTTCCGGCTCACCATGCACCCCGACGAGAACGGGGTGGCCTGGAGTTGGATCAGCGAACGCACGCCCGACCCGGCGACCCGGCAGGTGCGGGCGCTGCGGGTGGAGACCGGACCCTTCGAGTACATGCGGATCCACTGGACCTACACCGAGGAGCCCGAGGGCGTCCGGATGACCTGGGTGCAGGACTTCGCGATGAAGCCGACCGCCCCGGTGGACAACGCCGGGATGACCGAGCGGATCAACACCAACAGCGTGGTGCAGCTCGCCGTGATCAAGGACCGGATCGAGCGGCTGGCACGGGAGCGGGCCGCCACGGTGGCGACCGCGTCGACAACCGGAGGCGACGATGAGTGATCTGGCACTGGTGGCCGCCCGGGACGTACCCGCCGACCGCCGTCGCGGCGGTGAGCTGCGCGTCCTGCTCGGCCCACGGACCGTCGGTAGCACCTCGGGGTTCATGGGCGTGGCCACCATGGGCCCGGGGGAGCGGATCGCCGAGCACTACCACCCGTACAGCGAGGAGTTCCTCTACGTCGCCCGCGGCACGATCACCGTCGACCTGGACGACGAGCCGGTGCTGCTGACCGCCGGTGAGGCGCTCTTCGTGGCCCGCAACGTCCGGCACCGGCTGCGCAACACCGGCGACGAGCCCGCCGAGGTGGTGTTCCACCTCGGTCCGCTGGCCCCCCGCCCGGAACTGGGCCACGTCGACACCGAGGTGGCCGACGAGCGGAACGGGTCGTGACCGGGCGGCGCACGGTGGTGACCGGGGTCGGCGTGGTCGCTCCCGGTGGCGTGACCCGGGACCGGTTCTGGAAGGGCATCACCGAGGGACGGACCGCGACCCGGCGGATCAGCTTCTTCGACCCGTCGCCGTTCCGCTCGCAGATAGCCGCCGAGTGCGACTTCGACCCGGACGCCGCCGGGCTGACCCCGGCGCAACGGCAGCGCGCCGACCGGTACGTGCAGTTCGCGCTCGCCTGCGCCGCCGAGGCGGTCGTCGACAGCGGGCTGGAGTTCACCGACGCCGAGCGGGACCGGACCGGCGTGGTGCTCGGCACCGCCGTCGGCGGCACCATGGCCCTGGAACAGGAGTACGTCACGGTCAGCGACAGCGGACGGCGGTGGCTGGTCGACGCGGCGCTCGGTGGCCCGTACCTCTATCCGGCCCTGGTGCCCAGCAGCCTGGCCGCCGACGTGGCCTGCCACCACGGTCTGCACGGCCCGGCGCAGGTCGTCTCCACCGGCTGCACCTCCGGGATCGACGCCATCGGGTACGCCCACCAGCTCATCGCCGACGGCGAGGCGGACATCGTGCTGGCCGGCGCCGCCGACTCGCCGATCTCCCCGGTCACCGTGGCCTCCTTCGACGCCATCAAGGCCACCAGCCCGGACAACGACGACCCGGCACACGCCTCGCGTCCCTTCGACGCCGACCGGCACGGCTTCGTGCTCGCCGAGGGGGCGGCGGTGCTGGTGCTGGAGGAGGCCACGCACGCCCAGCGGCGCGGCGCGCACGTCTACTGCGAGGTGGCCGGCTACGCCAGCCGCAGCAACGGCTACCACATGACCGGGCTGCGTCCGGACGGTGTGGAGATGGGTCTGGCCATCACCGACGCGCTGCGGCAGGCGCGGCTCGCGCCGGAGGACGTCTCCTACATCAGCGCGCACGGCTCGGGCACGCGGCAGAACGACCGGCACGAGACCGCCGCGTTCAAGCGGGCGCTCGGACCGGCCGCGTACCGGGTGCCGATCAGCTCGATCAAGTCGATGGTCGGGCACTCGCTGGGCGCGATCGGCTCGATCGAGATGGCGGCGTGCGCGCTGGCCATCGAGTTCGGGGTGGTGCCGCCGACCGCCAACTGGACCACCCGCGACCCGGAGTGCGACCTGGACTACGTGCCCAACGAGGCACGGGAGGTGCCGGTGGACGTGGCGCTCTCGGTGGGCAGCGGCTTCGGCGGGTTCCAGTCGGCCATGCTGTTCCGTCGGCTCGGTCGGGAGGTGGCCCGGTGACCGCCCCCGCGTACGGCGGCACGACGACCGGCCGACCGTACGGCGACGGCACGGTGGCCCGCGCGGTGGTGACCGGCATCGGTGTGGTCGCGCCCAGCGGGGTGGGTGCCGACGCGCACTGGCGGACCGTGCTCGCCGGTCGGCGCCGCACCGGGCCGATCACCCTCTTCGACGCCGCCGGCTACCCGACCCGCCTCGGTGGCGAGGTGGCCGACTTCGACCCGTCCCGGTACGCCGACAACCGCGCCCTGGTGCAGACCGACCGGTGGACCCACCTCGGGTTCGCCGCCACCGGACTGGCGCTGGCCGACGCCGGGCTGCCCGAGCAGGCCCCCGACCCGTACGCGTGGGCGGTCACGTTGGCCAGTTCCTCCGGCGGCAACCTGTTCGGCCAGCGGGAGCTGCAACGGCTCTGGTCGTCGCCGAGCCGCACCGTCGGGGCGTACCAGTCGATCGCCTGGTTCTATGCGGCCAGCGTCGGGCAGCTCTCCATCCGGCACCAGGCCAAGGGTCCGTGCGGCGTGCTGGTGGCCGAGTCGGCCGGTGGCCTGGACAGCCTCGCCCACGCGGTCCGCACCGTACGACGGGGTGCCTCCGTGGTGCTCGCCGGGGCGACCGAGTGCCCGCTGAGCCCGTACGCGCTGGCCTGTCAGCTCCGGTCCGGCCTGCTCAGCGGCGAGACCGACCCGGAGCGGGCCTACCGGCCGTTCGACGCCGGAGCCAGCGGCTATCTGCCGGCCGAGGGCGGGGCGGTCTTCGTGGTGGAGGAGTGGGGTCACGCGGTGGCCCGGGGTGCCCGGATCTACGGCGAGGTGACCGGGTGGGGCGCGACCCACGACGCCGCGCACACCACCGCCGAGTCCGCCGGGGACCCGGGGCAGTACGCCCGTGCCATGCGGCTGGCCCTGGGGCGGGCCGGGGTGGAACCGGCCGAGGTGGACGTGGTGATCCCCGACGCGCTCGGGGTGCCCCGCTACGACCGGGCCGAGGCCGAGGCGCTGCGGTCGGTCTTCGGCGGACTCGCCCCGCCGGTGACCACCCACAAGTCGCTGACGGGGCGGGCGCACCAGGGCGGTTCGGCGCTGGACGTGGCCACCGCGCTGCTCGCCTTCGCGCACGACACGCTGCCCGCGTCGGCCGGCCCGGACACCGTGGCTCCCGGCTGTGACCTGGGCTTCCTGCGGGCGGCCCGGCGTCCGCGCAGCCGGTTGGCGCTGGTCTGCGCCCGAGGGTTCGACGGATTCAACAGCGCGCTGGTGCTGCGCGGCGCGCCACCGAGCGGAACGGAGTAGTGATGACGTCAGGAGAGCGCGGGGACGGGACGGGCCCGCCGCGAGGCCGGGTGGTGTTCCTGGTCCGGGTCCCCGCCGACCGCACCGAGGACTTCCTGCGGGCGTACGAGGCGGTGCGCCATCTGGTCGCCGACGGGGTGCCGGGGCATCTGGTCGACCAGGTGTGCCGCTCGGCGACCGATCCGGAGCAGTGGCTGATCACCAGCGAGTGGGTCAGTCTGGCCGACTTCGAGGCGTGGGAGCGCAGCCCCGAGCACCGTGACCTGGTCCGGCCGATGCGGGAGTGCTTCACCGACGCCCGCTCGTTGCGGTTCCAGGTGTACGCACAGACTCCGGTCCCGGCCTGAGCGGACACCCCGGATCGTACGTTCGGTCACCTGGTGTGTACCGGGAGTGGGCACACGGACCTGATCCTGCCCGCTGAAGGGGGCGTCGACAATCCCGCCAGTCGCCCTTTCTCCTTAAGCCATTTGCATCTGGCAATGCGCGTTCCGGCTGCCGTACGGTTCCCGCAGCACTGGCGAGACACGTTGTTCTCGCGTCGACACAGGACGGTGGCGATTCACATGACGGGCCCGCTGTACCTCCCGACCGAGTCGAGTCGGCCCGTACCCGCCGACCCGTTCGGACGTCCCGTCGGCGAGTGGCGACCGGAGCGGGTTCGCGGTGGCCGTGCCGAGGGCGCGGGCGGGGAGTCGACCTCGCCGCCCGTCGGTCCGGCGGTGGGAGCGGTCCCGGCCGGCGAGTGAGGCCCGCCTGGCGAGAGATCCCGCCGACGACCACCTCACACCGGCGACCGTCCACATCGGCTCGTCGACGTTCGCGTGCCACCGCCGTGGGAGCGCTTCACCGGCTCCGGCAGTGGTGACGTAACGGATTAAGGCGTACCCGGCCGGGTCGGCGAGGGTGGTTCCTCCGATGCCGACGATCCGGGACTCGTTCGGTCTCCGCACACTTCACAATGCCCGAAACCGGGGTCGGTCGTTTGGTCCGCCGACGCTGCCCGAAAGGGCAGAACCCAAGCTCTCCGGCCGTGACGAATCCGCCGGAGGGTTGTGGGCGGCCGGGTATGCCGGGATATTGCTGTGATCAATCCCCCTGATGCCTCACACCGGCCTGCGTGGCCTTGTCGGTGATTGGAGACCGCGTGTCCACACAGGTTCCCGACCGATGCGCCCTGCCGGCGTGCGACCACAGACCGGCGCGGGCGCCGAGGAGTCTGTGGTGACAGGCGGCAGCATCCGCAGTCGGCTCGCCGCCATCATCGCCCTGCCGGTGGCGGCCGTGCTGCTCCTGCTCGGCTACGTGACGGTCGTCGAGGTGTCGTCGTACCAGGCCGTCCGCAAGGCCAGCGAGTCGGTCTCGCTCGCCCTCCAGGTGCAGGACCTGACCCAGGAGTTGCAGGTCGAGCGTGGCATCAGCGCCGCGCTGCTCGGTGGCAACGAGGGCTTCCGCAACGAGGTCGCCCCGGCCCGCGAGCGGGTGGACGAGCGTCGCCGGGCGGTCGAGGAGGCGATCTCCGACGGACCGGTGGCCGACCGGGTCGGCGCCGCACTGCGGGAACTCGACGGACTCGACGTGGTGCGGTCCGCCACCGACAGCGGCAGCGCCGGCCGGGCCGCGACCTTCGACTTCTTCACCGAACGCATCGCCGCCCTGAACCGCCTCGACTACGACCTGGACCAGGCCGAGGACCCGCAACTGCAACGGCACGTGGCGACCCTGACCGCGTTGAGCCGGATCAAGGAGAGCACCGCCCAGCAGCGCGCGTTCCTCAACGGGGTCTTCTCCGCCGGTGGTTTCGCCGACGGCGAGTTCCTCCAGTTCGCCGAGATGCGCGCGGCCCGCGACACGGCGCTGGCCGACTTCGAGGAGCGGGCCACCCCGAGCCAGCGGGCCGCCAACGACTGGGTGCTGGACACCGGCGCCGCCCGGGTGGCCGGCTTCTTCGAGCAGGTCGCGCTCGACTCCGCCGACGGCCGTCGGGTGCAGGTCAACCCGCAGGCGTGGTGGTCGGCCCTGACCACCGTGCTGGACGGCATGCGCCACATGCAGGAGTACGTCGGCGCGGAGATCGAGGCGCGGGCCGCGGAACGGCAGGGCGAGTCGACCCAGCGTCTCTTCGTGCTCGGCGCGTTGGTGACGTTCTTCCTCGCCGGTGCGGTGGGTCTGCTGGTGCTCGCCTCCCGGTCGATCACCAGGCCGTTGGCGAAGCTGGCCGCCGAGGCGCGTGACCTCGCGGCCAACCGGCTGCCCGTCGCCGTGCGGCAGCTCCAGGACGGCACCGAGGAGAGCGAACCCCGGGCACCGGACCCGGTCCAGGTGCCGGCCCGCTCCAGCACCGAGGTCCGCTCGGTGGCCGGTGCCCTCGACCAGGTCCAGGCGGTGGCCTTCCGCCTCGCCACCGAGCAGGCGGTGCTGCGTCGCAGCACCACCGAGTCGCTGGCCAACCTGGGCCGACGCAACCAGAACCTGCTCCGCCGTCAGCTCAGCTTCATCACCAAGCTCGAACGGGAGGAGACCGACCCGGCCGGGCTGGCCAACCTCTTCGAACTGGACCACCTCGCCACCCGCATGCGCCGGAACGCGGAGAGCCTGCTGGTCCTGGTGGGGGCCGGCGGTCCCCGCCAGTGGACCCGCCCACTCGCGATCGCCGACGTGATCCGGGCCGCCATCTCCGAGGTCGAGGAGTACCGGCGGGTGCAGATCCGCCGCATCGACGACGCCTGGGTGGTCGGCGCCAACGTCAGCGCGGTCGCCCACATGCTCGCCGAGCTGGTCGAGAACGGGCTGACCTTCTCGCCGCCGGACTCCGACGTGGAGATCCAGGGCCGGCGCAGCGGGCAGGGCTACCTCGTGGCCATCACCGACCAGGGCATCGGCATGTCGCCCGAGGACATGGCCGAGGCCAACGCCCGCCTGCGTGGTGAGGTCGACTACGTCTCGGCCCCGACCCGCTACCTCGGCCACCACGTGGTCGGTCAACTCGCCCGCGACCTGGGCATCGACGTCCAGCTCGCGCCCTCCCCGGTGACCGGGGTGACCGCCCGGGTGATGCTGCCGGCCACCGTGTTGACCAACCGGAACGCGATCGCCCCGGACGACGGGGCGGCCGGGGTCGGCACCACGCCCCACTCCCCGGGTGCGGGTACGCCCGGCGGGCGGATCGGCCGCCGCCCGCCACCGGCCTCGGACTCGCCCGGTTCCTTCGCCCCCGGCCAGGGCTTCGCGACCCGGGAGGCGAGCACGAACTCCTTGCGCAGCGGATGGCCCTCGAACTCCGGCGGCAGCAGCAACGGTCGCAGATCGGCGTGCCCGGCGAAGTCGATGCCGAACATCTCGTGGGTCTCCCGCTCGTGCCAGGCGGCACCCGGGTAGACCGACACCACCGAGTCGACCGTGGGCGTGGCCCGGGACACCCGGGTCCGCAGCAGCACCCCGTGCCGGTGCGTGGTGGACCAGAGGTGGGCCACCACGTCGAACCCGTCGGCCAGCTCGTCGACCGCGGAGAGCCAGTCGAAGTAGTCGCAGGCCAGCTCCGGGTCGTCCCGCACCGCGAGCAACGCCGCCCGCCACTGCTGCGGGGGTACGTCGACGGTGGCCCGGGAGTGCGCCTGACCCCCGGAGAGCGTCGCGGTGGCCTCGACGGGGGCGAGCAGTGTGACGAGCCGCCGGCCGACCTCTTCCGGTGTCATGCCGCTGATCCTAGGGCGTGTCCGGCCGCCCGTGCCCGGCTGCGAGCCGGGTCCTGCGGTCGGTGACCCGGCCCACGGCCCGGCCGGTGGTGCGCGGCCGGGTGGAGATCCCGGCTTTGCCGGCGGCGGCCCGTCGGCGCCCGACAGGATGGGCCGGTGCGCGCTGTGACCGTGACCCCGGGAGTACCCGGCTCGCTGCGACTGCTCGACGACTACCCGGAACCCGCCACCGAGGAGGGGGCGATCCTGGTCGAGGCCGTCGCGGTGGGAGTCTGCGGCACCGACATCGAGATCATCGACGGGCAGTACGGCGAGGCGCCGCCCGGCGCCGACCGGCTGGTGCTCGGACACGAGTCGCTGGGCCGGGTGCTGGAGGATCCGACCGGCACGCTGCAGACCGGTGACCTGGTCGCCGGGATCGTCCGGCACCCGGACCCGCTGCCCTGCCCGAACTGCGCGGTGGACGAGTGGGACATGTGCCGCAACGGCCTGTTCACCGAACACGGCATCAAGGGATTGCCGGGGTTCGCCCGCGAGCGGTGGCGGCTGCAACCCCGGTTCGCCGTCGGCCTCGACCCGGAGCTGGGCGAGGTGGGCGTCCTGCTCGAACCGACGAGCGTGGTGGTCAAGGCGTGGGACCACATCGACCGGATCGGGCGGCGGGCGGAGTGGCAGCCGCGTACCGCCCTGATCACCGGTGCCGGGCCGATCGGCCTGCTGGCCGCCCTGCTGGCCAGCCAGCGGGGGTTGTCGGTGCACGTGCTCGACCTGGCCAGCGACGGACCCAAACCGGCGCTGGCCGGTGCACTCGGGGCCACGTACCACTCCGGGCCGGTCGAGGAACTCGACTTCGAGCCGGACGTGATCGTCGAGTGCACCGGCGCACCGGTGGTCGTCCTGGAGGCCATGTGCAAGGTCGCACCGACCGGGATCGTCTGCCTGGCCGGGGTCTCCAGCGGCGGCCGGATCATCGACTTCGACGCCGGTGCGCTCAACCGCACCCTGGTGCTGGAGAACAACGTCGTCTTCGGGTCGGTGAACGCCAACCGGCGGCACTGGGAAGCCGCCGCCGAGGCGTTGGCCCGCGCCGACCGGGACTGGCTCGGCGCGCTGATCACCCGCCGGGTGCCGCTGTCGGAGTACGCCTCGGCCTACTCCCCCGGCCCCCAGGACATCAAGGTCGTCATCGACTTCGGCGCCTGACCGGCCTCCCGGAGCTGCTACACGCCCGGCAGTTCACCGTTGCGGAACAGGTCCACGAAGAGCTGATGGTCCTGCCGGGCCCGCACACCGTACGCGTGGGCGAAGTCGACCAGGTGCGCGACGAAGCCGGCGGGGTCCGCGTCGACGGCCGCGACGATCGCCTCCTCGGTCGAATAGTCGACCAGGTCGTGGCTGGACTCGTCGTCGGCGACCGAGTGCATCCGGGCGACCGCCCGACCGAGGTCGGCCAGCACCCCGGCCAGTTCTTCGGGCTCGTTGACGTCCGCCCAGTCGAGGTCGGCGGCGTACGGGGAGACCTCGGCGACGAGTTGACCCACCCCGTCCAGCTCGGTGAAGCCCACCCACGGGTCGGCGTGCGCCTGGAGGGCGCGCTGCGACTCGGCCGTCCGGTGGCCCTGGTGGCGGAAGTAGCCACGGACGCGCTCGTCGTCGACGTAGCGGGCGACCGCCGGGACCTGGGCCTGCTTCATGTAGATCAGGACGTCGTTCTCCAGCGCCTGGGTGTGCCCCTCCAGCAGCAGGTTGTACGACGGCAGCCCGGCCGAGCCGATCCCCACCCCCTTGCGCAGCACCACGTCCTTGATCTGCGCCGCCACCGGCCGGGTCTGGGTGCTGGCGGGCAGCGTGTCCAGGTAGTCCTGGAAGGCGGCGCAGACCCGCGCCCGGACGTCGTCGTCCACCTCGTACACGCCGTCGCGCAGCGAGAACCGCCGCTCGTACTGGTCCACGGTGGTCTGCTCGCGCAGCAGGTCGACCCGGGTGTTGAGGCGGGCCTGCTGGAGCACCCGGCGCAGGACGCCGTCGGCGTTGTCCAGCGTGATGGAACCGATCGCGTCGTCACCGCCGGCGGCGATGGCCCGCAGCTCGGTCAGGTAGTGCTCGGCGAACGCCGTCACCAGGTCGCTGATCACCCGGTCGGAGAGCGCCTTGGTGTAGCCGATCAGGGCCACGCTGGCGACGAAGCGCCGCAGGTCCCAGGTGAACGGCCCGACGTACGCCTCGTCGAAGTCGTTGACGTTGAAGACGAGTTGGCCGGAGCCGTTCATGTAGGTGCCGAAGTTCTCCGCGTGTAGGTCGCCGTGGATCCACACCCGGCTGGTCTGCTCGTCCAGGAACCGCTCGTCGGCGAAGTCGCCACGCTGGTCGGCATAGAAGACGCTGGCACTGCCCCGGTAGAACGCGAACGGCGACGCGGCCATCTTGCGAAACTTGCGCCGGAAGGCGGCCGGGTCGAGCGCCATCAGGGTGCCGAACTCCTCGGTCAGCACCTTGACGATGAAGGCGGAGCGCGGCTCCGCGAAGTCGGTCATGACCGCACGCTAGCGCTCGGCCGCCACCGTGGCGGCGACCGCGCCGAGCGGGGTGCCCCGCTGGCCCCGGATCGGGCGTCGCCGCGAGTTTCAGGAGGTCGGAGGGCGTACCGGCGGGGCGGTGAGGGAGGCCGCGTCGCGGGGTGGCACAGCCGGTGAGGCGCCGTCGGCGGGCCGCGCGTCGGCCGGTGG
>NZ_SISL01000185.1:0-11012 GCF_004307965.1 Verrucosispora sp. SN26_14.1
GGCGGCGCGGCCCCGCTCGGTGGCGAGCAGTTCGGCCGCCCGGCGCTCGCGGGCCTGGGTCTCCCGGAGCGTACGGGCCAGTTGGCGGGCCTCCTCGCGGAGCTGACCCATCTCCTCACGGACCCGGGCCACCTCGTCGCGCAGCTTGTCGGCCTCGACCCGGGCCACCGCCCGGTCGTGCTCGGCGCGGGTGGCCCGTTGCTCGGCCAGGCGGACCAGCTCGGCGACGACCGCGCTGTCCGCCTCGGCCCGGACCGCCGCGCCGCTGGCGTCGATCAGCTCGCGCCAGCCGCGAGGTCGGGCCAGATAGGCCAGGGCCGCCACCTCGACCGGGTCGGCGGCGGCGGGTGCGGTCCCCTCCACCACGGCGGTGCCGAGGTCACCGGCGTCGGCCAGGACCCGGGCGGTGACCCGCTGCCGGAACAGCGGGTCGGCGGCGAGCTGGGCGGCGATCACGGGCGCGCCGAGTCGGGCCCGGCGGTTGGGGGCGAATTTGGCGACCCGGCGCAACGGCACGGGCACCTCGTCGGAGGGCAGGCTGGGGAGCACGGCGGCGGTGAGCGAGACGATCCGTTGGCGGACCGGCTCGGGCAGGCTCGGCTCCGGCTCCGCCGGCTCTCCAGCGGTCGCCGCCCCGTCGGCAGAACCCACCTCACCAGCGGCCGGCACCGTGACGACCTGCTCCTCCTGCGGGAGGTTGTCGTCGGACGGCTCGGTGAGGGGCATGTGGCAAGTCTCCCACCGCGACCGGGCCCACCGCCTGGTGAGTGAGCCGATCTCTCATCCTAGACCGGTGGTGACGCACGGGACCCATGGGACGCCCGGGACCGGAGTGTCGCACCGGGCGGTTAGCGTGCCGGCGATGGCACAACAGGAGTACCTCCAGCCGGCGCTGGCCGGGCTCGACCCGACCGTCGACGGCGTCGACCCGGCGCTGCCCCTGTACGCGACGACGTTCGTGGTGGTCGACCTGGAGACCACCGGTGGTGCCCCGGACGGCGGCGGGATCACCGAGATCGGCGCGGTCAAGGTGCGCGGCGGCGAGGAGCTGGGGGTGTTGGGCACCCTGGTCAACCCCGGAGTCCCGATCCCGCCGTTCATCACCGTGCTGACCGGCATCACCCAGGCGATGCTGCTGCCGGCGCCACCGATCGAGCAGGTGCTGCCGAGCTTCCTGGAGTTCGTCTCGGACGCCGTGCTGGTGGCGCACAACGCGCCGTACGACGTCGGTTTCCTCAAGGCCGCCTGCGCCCGGCACGGCTACCGCTGGCCGAACCCCCGGGTGCTGGACACCGCCGCACTCGCGCGCCGGGTGCTGCTGCGCGACGAGGTGCCCAACCGCAAGCTCGCCACGCTGGCCGCGTACTTCCGGGCCGGCACCCAGCCGACCCACCGCGCGCTGGACGACGCCCGGGCCACCGTGGACGTCCTGCACGGGCTCATCGGCCGGCTCGGCGGCCACCGGGTCGACACCGTCGGCGACGCCATCGAGTTCTCCCGCGCGGTCACCCCGACCCAGCGCCGCAAACGGCACCTCGCCGAGGGCCTGCCCCGGTCCCCGGGTGTCTACATCTTCCGGGCCGCCGACGACCGGCCCCTCTACGTGGGGACCTCCCGGGACATCGCCACCCGGGTCCGCAGCTACTTCACGGCCGCCGAGAAACGCGCCCGGATGTCGGAGATGCTGGCCGCCGCCGAGCGCGTCGAGGCGGTGGAGTGCGCGCACTCGCTGGAGGCCGAGGTCCGCGAGCTGCGGCTGATCGGGGCGCACGCGCCGCCGTACAACCGACGGTCGAAGTACCCGGAGCGGATGGTCTGGCTGAAGCTGACCGACGGGCCGTACCCCCGGTTGTCGGTGGTCCGGGAGATCTCCCCCGGCGACCGCGCCTACCTCGGCCCGTTCACCTCGCGGCGCACCGCGGAGCTGGCCGCCGCCGGTTTCCACGACGCGGTGCCGCTGCGCCAGTGCACCCACCGGCTGTCGCTGCGCACGATCACCCCCGCCTGCGCCCTGGCCGAGCTGGGTCGCTGCCCGGCGCCCTGCGAGCACCGGATCACCCCCCAGGAGTACGACGACCGCGCGGTGCAGCCGTTCGCCACCGCCACCACCGGTGACCCGCAGCCGGTGGTGGACGCCCTGCTCGCCCGGATCGAGACGCTCGCCGCCGCCCAGCGCTACGAGGAGGCCGCGACGCTGCGGTCCCGGCTGGCCGCGGTGCTCCGGGCCACCGTGCGGATGCAGCGGCTCGCCGCGCTGAGCGGGATCGCCGAGCTGGCCGCCGCCCACCCGGCCGCCGGGGGTGGCTGGGAGCTGGCGCTGGTGCGGCACGGCCGGCTGGCCGGTGCCGGGGTCTCCCCGGCCGGCGTCCACCCTCGACCGACGCTGGTCACGATCCGGGCCACCGCCGAGACGGTGTCGCCCGGTCACGGTCCGGTTCCGGCGGCCACCCCGGAGGAGTCAGAACGGATCCTGTCCTGGTTGGAACGACCGGAGACCCGGCTGGTCGAGATGTCGGACAGTTGGGCCTACCCGGTGGCCGGCGCGGGCCGCTTCCGGGACCTGCTGGAGAAGGCCGAGAGCGGCGCATCTCACCAACTCTGGTCCGAACGCTCATGAGCAACTGTCCGATCGGACTACGTCGGCTCACTTACTCTGTTAAGGAAGTGCATTCCTGCCCGTTTCGAGGGTCTGCTCCCGGTTGCCGGTCTCCCGGCACTCGCGGGGTGGGCGTCAGGGGGTGTCCCAGGTGGACGTCGACGCCGGACATGGCGGAGCCCTGGGCGGTGCGCTCCCGACACAGCCGGGTGAGCTGCCCCTGGCCCGTAGGCTCCGCTCACTGCTGACCTGGCCCACCGCCGAGGCCGAGCCGGTCGGCCATCTGGTCCGCACCCACCGTGCCATCCACACCGGCACCGACCCGGCCGTGCTGCGCCGGGCGTACACCATCGCGGAGAACATGCACCGGGGGCAGTTCCGCAAGAGCGGGGAGCCGTTCATCACGCACCCGCTCGCGGTCGCCGAGATCTGCGCCGACCTCGGCATGGACACCACCACCCTGGTCGCGGCGCTGCTGCACGACACGGTGGAGGACACCCGCTACACGTTGCAGGCGCTGGCCGAGGACTTCGGCCACGAGGTGGCGCATCTGGTCGACGGGGTGACCAAGTTCGACAAGGCGTTCTACGGCAAGGCCGCCGAGGCGGAGACCATCCGCAAGATGATCATCGCAGCCGGCAAGGACGTCCGGGTGCTGGTCATCAAGCTCGCCGACCGCCTGCACAACATGCGGACCCTGGGCGTACGCTCGGCCGCCTCGCGGGAGCGGATCGCCCGTAAGACGCAGGAGGTGCTGGTACCCCTCTGCGACCGGCTCGGCATCCAGACCCTGAAACGGGAGCTGGACGACGTGGTGCTGCTGCACCTGGAGCCGGACGAGCACTCCCGCATCGCCCGGCACGTGCACGACCGCCCCGGATGGGACAGCTACCTCGCCGAGGTGGTGACCCAGTCCCGGGTGGCGTTGCGCCGGGGCCGGGTCGACGCCACGGTGGCCCCTCGCCCCCGCCACCTCTACTCGATCTGGAAGGACACCGTGTCCGGCGGGCACACCGTCCCGTACGACCTGCCCCGGATCACCGTCGTGGTGGACGGCCCGGCCACCGACTGTTACGCCGCCCTCGGCGCGATCCACGGGTTGTGGCGCCCGGTGCCGGGCCGGTTCAAGGACTTCATCGCCTCGCCGAAGAACAATCTGTACCGCTCCCTGCACACCACCGTCTGCGGCCCCAAGAACCGCACCGTCGAGGTGCTGATCCGCACCGAGGAGATGCACCGGTCCGCCGAGTACGGCGTGGTGGCCGACTTCCGCTTCCCGCGCTCCGGTGGTGCCCGCGCCGAGCAGCTCGACTGGCTGCGCCGGGTGCTCAACTGGGAGCAGGACGCCGCCGACCCGGCGCAGTTCCTCCAGTCGCTGCGCTGCGACCTGTCCGAGGCGCAGATCCAGGTGGTCGCCGAGGGCCGACAGGTCGTGCTGCCGGGCGGGGCCACCCCGGTCGACCTGGCGTACGAACTCGGCACCGACCGGGGTGACCGGTGCCTGGCCGCCCGGATCAACGGCCGGCTGGTGCCGCTCTCCTCCGAGCTGGAGGAGGGCGACGTGGTCGAGATCTTCACCGAGACCGACGCGGAGAGCGGCCTGGACGCCGAGGTCGCCCCGCGCGGCCCCCGCCGGGAATGGCTCGGCTTCGTCAAGTCGCCGCACGCGCAGATGCAGATCAACCGGTGGTTCGCCGACCACAGCGAGCCCGGCATCTCGATCAGCGACAAGGTGCGCCTCGGCCGGGCCACCATCGGGCTGGCCCTGCGTCAGCACAACCGGGGCCTGGCCAGCGACCTGCCGCTGCTGCGGCTCTCCGAGGAACTCGGCTACCCGGACCTGGAGACCCTGCTGGTGGCGGTCTTCGACCGGGTGATCGAACCGGACACCGTGGTACGCCAGCTCATCGACCTGGTCGACCACCGGCAGTGACCGGCCGGCCGTCCCGCGACGCGCGCCCGGCGTACGGCCACTAGCCTGGAACCATGATCCCCCGCTCGCGCCGCGCCGCACGCGCCGTCGCGTACCAGGTCTTCTACCGGCTGCCCCTGCCGGTACGTCGTCAACTGGTCCGGATGGCGGTACCCAAGTACATCGTCGGCGCCGTCACACTGCTGCGCGACAGCGAGGCCGACGGTGCCGGTCGGCTGCTGCTGCTCCGCCAGCCACCGGGGCGCGGGTGGACGCTGCCCGCCGGTCTGCTGCAACGCGGCGAGAACCCGGCGGTGGGTGCGGCCCGCGAACTGCACGAGGAGACCGGCGTCCGACTCGCCCCGGCCCGGCTGACCCCGGCCACACCGAACGCGATCGTGCACGCCAAGGGCTGGGTCGACATGGTCTTCACCGCCGAGGTGCCGGCGTCGACCACCGCGCTGGAGGTGGACGGGGCGGAGGTCTTCGAGGCCGTCTGGCATCCGCTGGACGACCTGCCCAAGCTGACCTGGCCCACCGCCCGGCTGCTCGCCTACTACGGCATCGGCCCGCTGACCGACCGGTTTCCGCCCCCACTCCCCGACACCGCGCCGTGAGCGGCCCGGACGCCGGTCCGACCGGCGCACCGGCGGGCGGGATCTGCGCGGTGGTGCTCGCCGCCGGCGAGGGCACCCGGCTGCGCCCGCTGACCGAGCGGGTGCCCAAGGCGCTCTGCCCGGTGGGCAACGTACCGCTGCTCGACCGGGCCCTGGCCCGGCTCGCCGGTCTCGGCCTCACCGGGCCGGAGACGGTCGCCGTCAACGCCAGCTATCTCGGCGAGCAGGTCGTCGAGCAGGTCGGTACGCGCGCCCACCTCTCCGTCGAGCCCGACGGTCCGCTCGGCACCGCCGGTGGGGTGGGCCGGCTGCGGGACTGGATCGCCGGGCGGGGCGTCCTGGTCGGCAACGCCGACGCGTACCTGGCCGATCCGGCCGCACCACCCGGGCCGGACATCGCCGCGCTGCTGCACGACTGGGACGGTGACTCCGTACGCCTGCTCGGCCGACCCGCGCCGGACCCCACCGCGCCGGGCACCTTCGACGGCCACGTCTTCACCGGCTTCTCGCTGCTTCCCTGGCGGCTGGTCCGGGACCTGCCGCCGGTCTTCGGCGACCTGGTCCGCGCGGTCTGGCGACCGGCCGAGGCCGACGGCCGGCTGACGGTGGTCCCCTACCCGGGAACCTTCGTCGACACCGGCACCCCGACCGACTACCTCGCCGCCAACCTGCACGCCGCCGGCGACGACAGCCTGGTCGACCCGACCGCCTCCGTCACCGGCGGCTGCCACCGCAGCGTGGTCGGCGCGGGTGCCACCGTGGCCGGCGAGGTGACCCGCAGCGTCGTCTGGCCGGGCGCCACCGTCGACGCCGGTGAACGCCTGCACGAGGTGATCCGCACCGCCACCGGCCTCACCGTCCCGGCTGCCTGACCCTGCTTCCTCCGGTTCCTTCCGGGGCCGGTCGGATCGGTCGGGTCTGTCCGCCCGATCGGAGCGTGCGGCACCGGTACTCCGGGGCGGGTCCGGCAGGCAGGCCATAGCATGGGCAGCGACGCCGACGAACGGAGAGACCTGCCGTGATCACCGCGATCGTCCTGATCGACTGCGCCACCGACTCGATCCCCGAGGTGGCCGAGGCGCTGGCCGACCTGCCCGGGGTCAGCGAGGTCTACTCGGTGGCCGGACACGTCGACCTGATCGCCATGGTCCGGGTCCGCCAGTTCGAGGAGATCGCGCAGATCATCGCCGGCAGCATCTCCAAGGTGCCCGGAGTGCTCAACACCGAGTCGCACATCGCGTTCCGCGCGTACTCCCGGCACGACCTGGAGGAGGCGTTCGCGATCGGCCTGGGCGCCACCGACTGACGCGCCACCACGCTGCCGGTCCCGGCGCCGAAGTGCTTCGCGGCCCTTCGCATTGGGGAGACCGAGGTCCTTCGCGGCCCCTTTGCTCTGCTTCAACCCACGCAACGGTTCGCGCCGAAGAGCAGTGCGTCGGTTGAAGCAGAGCAAAGGCCGGACAGAGAACTAGCTGGAGTCCTCAGCCGAGCGGTCCGCTTCCTGCCACGACGGGACGAGCCGGTCCATCCCGGAGGACGGACCGGCTCGCCGTGTTCACCGCCGGATCAGCTCTCCTGCGGCACCGGGACCTCGGTGCCACCCGGCGCCGGGGACTCGCTGGTGCCACCCGGGGTCTCCTCGGTGACGCCCGGAGCCGGGGTGGTGCCACCCGGAGCCGGCACCGTGCCACCCGGGCCCGGCGTACCGCTGGCGCTGGTCTGCGGGACCGGGATGCCCAGTTCCTCGGCCAGCGTCACCAGGGCGTCGTAGTGCGCCTGCAGCACCGGCAGCGCGGTCTGCGCGAGCTGGACCACCTGCGGCTCGGTACCCTGCGAGATCTCCGTCTGGGTCGCCTGGATGGCCTGCAGGTGACCGGCCAGACCCTGGGTCACCCAGAGCCGGTCGAACTCCTCACCACTGGCGTTGTTCAGCTGGTCGAGAGCCGTCCGCTGATCAGGGGTGGGCTCGTTCGGCAACTGGACGTTGAGCTGCCCGGCCACGTCCTGCACCGACTGGTCCAGCTCGGTGTGGTCCGTGACGAACTGCTGCGCCAGCTCCTTGACCTGCTCGTTCTCGGCCTTCTGCTGAGCCAGCTCACCTGCGGCGATCTCGTACAGGTTGACCTGGTGCACCGCCTGCAGGTACTGCGTGTCCTGTTCCGAAGGCTGCGCCGCCGCCTGCGCTGCCGCAGCGGGCGCGACACCCACCAGCACCAGTGCGGCCAGCAGGCCGAGGCGTTTGATACCCAACATGCTTCCTCCCCGTTGAGACGTTGGACCGCACGGATACCCGGCTGGCCGGGGTTATTCCTGCGATCCGACGACGGGCGGGAAGCTCCGGCGGCGGGGTGGAAGGCCCACAACGGGCGTGGCGCCCGCCGGATCTCTCCGGCGGGCGCCACGTCACGCGGTGACGGAACTCAGCGGCGGGACTCGCCGCTGCCGATCTCCTCGCGCTCCGCGCGCGGCTCGACGGGCGGGTGACCCGGCGACACCGGCGCCTCGGCCGGCTTCTCGATCGGGTAGAAGAAGCCCCGGATCGCCGGCCCGAGCGCACCGAGCCGGTTCATCTTCTTCGGCACCACCCAGCCCGCGTAGTCCAGTTCGGTGTGTCCGTGCTCGTCCGGTGCGGTCAGCGGCTGGTGCACCTCGACGAACCGACCGTCCGGCAGGCGCCGGATGATGCCGGTCTCCACACCGTGGGCCAGGACCTCCCGGTCGTGCTGTTGCAGACCGAGGCAGATCCGGTAGGTCACGTAGTACGCCAGCGGCGGAAGGAGCAGCAGACCGATCCGGCCCGCCCAGGTCATCGCGTTCAGGCTGATGTGGAACTTGTCGGCGATGACGTCGTTCGCGCCGGAGAGCGTCAGGATCACGTAGAACGTGATGGCCATGGCGCCCAGGCCGGTCCGGAACGGCACGTCGCGGGGACGCTGGAGCAGGTTGTGGCTCCGGTAGTCCTTCAGGTAGCGGGCCTCCATGAACGGATAGAGCGTGGAGAGCCCGACCAGGATGCCCGGTAGCACCACCGTCGGCCAGAACAGCGGTGGAATCACGTACCCGTCGCCGATGGGTATGTTGATCTCCCAGTCCGGCATCAACCGCGTCGAGCCGTCCAGGAACATCACGTACCAGTCGGGCTGGCTGGCCGCCGAGACCACCCACGCCTCGTACGGGCCGAACAGCCAGAGCGGGTTGATCTGGATCAGGCCACCCATCAGCGCGATCACGCCGAAGACGACCATGAAGAAGCCGCCCTGCTTGATCGCGTACCGGGGGAACATCCGCTCGCCCACGACGTTGTTGTTCGTCCGGCCCGGACCCGGCCACTGGGTGTGCTTCTGCTTGAAGACCAACCCGAGGTGGACGCTGATCAACGCGACCAGCAGACCCGGGATGAGCAGCACGTGGGCGATGAAGAACCGGCTGATGATGATCGTGCCGGGGAACTCGCCGTCGAAGACCGCGGCGGTGACCCAGGTGCCGATCACCGGGATGGAGAGCATGATCGCCGAGGCGATCCGCAGACCGGTGCCGGAGAGGCCGTCGTCCGGAAGCGAGTAGCCGGTGAAGCCGGCCAGGAAGCCCACCCAGAACAGCAGCGAACCGATGATCCAGTTGGTCTCACGCGGCTTGCGGAACGCACCGGTGAAGAAGATCCGGAGCATGTGCACCACGATCGCCGCCATGAACAGCAGCGCGGCCCAGTGGTGCATCTGCCGCATGATCAGGCCGCCCCGGACGTCGAACGAGATGTCCAGCGTCGAGGCGTACGCGGCCGACATCGGCGTACCCCGCAGTGGGGCGTAGCTGCCGTTGTAGATGACCTCGGTCATCGTCGGCTCGAAGAAGAAGGTCAGGAAGACACCGGTCAGCAGCAGGACGATGAACGAGAAGAGCGCGATCTCGCCCAGCAGGAACGACCAGTGGTCCGGGAAGACCTTGTTGAGCAGCTTGCGCAGGGGGGTGGCCACCTGGAAGCGGTCGTCGACCGCCCGGGCGGTGTTGCCCGGAACCGCTGCTACGTCAAACTTGCGCCGCTTCACGGCCGCTCCCAGAAGTCGGGCCCGACGGGTTCGGTGTAATCGGACGTCGCCACGAAGTAGCCCTCGGAGTCCACCTCGATCGGCAACTGCGGCAGCCGCCGGCTGGCCGGACCGAAGATGGGCTTGGCGTTGTCGGTGATCAGGAACTGCGACTGGTGACACGGGCAGAGCAGGCGGTTCGTCTGCTGCTCGTAGAGGCTCGCCGGGCAGCCGGCGTGCGTGCAGATCTTCGAGTAGGCGGCGTAGTTGCCCCACATGTAGTCGCCGTGGCCCTCGCGCTCGTTGTTGCGGCGCGAGGTCTCGGCGTCGGCGTCCCGCAGGTGGATCAGCAGGGTGGGCGAGTCGGCGTGCAGGTTGCTGACCCCGTGCTCGATCCCCGGGAAGACGGTGATCTGGCCGCCGGCGCTGATGTCGGCGGGGCGGATCGGCCGGCCGTCCTCACGGACCAGGCGGATCTTCTGGCCGTCCTGCGGGGCGAAGCCGGTGGTCATCATCTGGTCGTTCTCGTGCGGGTCGGAGATCAGGCCACCGACCAGCGGCGCCGCGGCGACCGCACCGACCGGCACCAGACCGGCCAGCAGCGACATGCCGAGCAGCGGGCGGCGCTTCACGCCGAGCTCGTCGGCCATGTAGAGCATGGTCTGCCCGGTGATCGTCCGGTCCTCGCTGGCCACCACGCCCTCGTGCCGGTCCTGGATCGACACCTCCTTGGGCAGCAGCTTCTTGCCCCAGGTCAGGATGCCGAAGCCGATGCCCAGCAGGGCGATGCCGAGGGTCGTGCCGAGCAGCGGGGTGAAGTACTTGTCCCCGCCACGGCCCGGCTGGTACTCCCAGGGCCACCAGATGTAGACCGCCAGGAAGGCCGTCGCGGCCAGGCCGGTGACCAGGAACATCCCGGCGACCGTACGGACCAGCCGGCGCTCGGCCTTGCTGCCCGGCGCGACCTGCTCCTCGTAGTGGACGATCTCGATGTCGTCCCGACGGGCGCCCTCGCGGACGATGTCGAACCGGCTCAGCGCCGGGTCGTTCACGTCCACCGTCTCTCGGCCCGCGTGGGCTGGCTGCTCGGTGTGGGTGCTCGTTCGCTCGGTCACGACTTGCCCGCAATCCACAGGCTGGCGAAGACGAGTGCGACGATGCCGATCAGGAAGATCGCGACGCCCTCGGTGGAGGGTCCGTACCGGCCCAGGTTGAACCCGCCCGGGTCACCGTCCGACTTCAGCGTCTGCTGGATGTAGGCGATGATGTCGGCCTTCTGCTCCGGCGTGATCTGGTTGTCACCGAAGACCGGCATGTTCTGCGGGCCGCTCAGCATCGCGGCGTAGATCTGCCGGTCGGTGGCGGGCGCGAGGCTCGGTGCGTACTTGCCGGAGGAGAGGGCGCCGCCGCCGCCGCTGAAGGCGTGGCACTGCGAGCAGTTGATCCGGTACAGCTCGCCGCCGACCGCGATGTTGCCGTCGGAGTGCAGGTTGTCGCCGGCCGGCACGACCGGGCCGCCACCGAGCTCCTGGACGTACGCGGCGAGCTGGTCGATCTCGTCCGGGGTGAACACCGCGGGCTTGCGGGCCGCCTGGGCCTCCTGCCGGGCCATCGGCATCCGGCCCGAGCTGACCTGGAACTCGACCGAGGCCCCGCCGACGCCGATGAGGCTCGGCCCGCGCCCCTCGACACCCTGCGCGTTGCGACCGTGGCAGGTCACACAGCTCACGTCGAACAGCGCCCTGCCGTCCGCGGCGGCGCTGCTCAGCGGCGGGTTTTCCTGCGCCGACGCGCTCGGGGCGAGGACGGTGTAGGCGCCGCCGGCCAGCATCAGCGCGGCGACCAGCCGGACGGCGGCACCC
>NZ_SISL01000186.1:0-10990 GCF_004307965.1 Verrucosispora sp. SN26_14.1
GCCTTCGTCGGCAGCGTCCGCTGTGTATAAGAGACAGGTACGCGCCGACCACCGACCCGTCCGCCACCGGGTGGCACCCGGCCACGCTCGTGCCTCGCCGCGCCGCACGTGGCCCCGCTCGCGCCTGACGGGCTCGTCGGCGTCCCAGCTCGCGCCCCACGGCAGGTACGCGCCTCCGCTCGCGCCTCGAAGTGTGCTCCCCGGCCCCTTTCGAGCTGACGGCACAGACGGATCAGCGGCACCGATCGACCTCGGCGTGGGACCGCACCGTCGACATCCGGGCCGCTACCTTCGGTTCGTGACGTGGACCGAACCTGCTGTCTGGTACGCCCAGATTCCATCGCTGCTCCAACTGACCCAGTCGAGAGCTAACGGTTGCAGCCCGAGGACATATCCTTGATTAGCCCTCCCGCATCCGCCCACACACACCTGGCTAACGCCTCCGAGGTGCTGGTTGTGTGGAATGGCTGACCTCCATCGTCAATCACCAACGTGCCGACCCTACCTTGCGATGACCAGTCCAATTCAATTCGCCAATCGATGTCATATTTTGACACCACAGCCGATATGATAAAGCTCTCGGCTTCGTCGATCGCAACCTGATAGGGGAACTTTGCTGGGTCTAAGCGAACATCCGGCTCTCCACTGATGCTGCCCGTCGTCTTCGAGGTTACGGTCGGCGGACTTCGGTCGAGATTCGCCTCCAGGTAGCGGTACTCGAACGGCTCGCCGCAGAGAATATCCACCTCGGTGCCACGGACCGGCGAACGTCGTGGCACTAACGCCACTACCCGCACTCGGTCGATAACCACCCTTGCCTGCGAATTGCCCTGGACCGTCAGCATCACCTCATGGCGATTGACACGGATACCTCCTTGCTGCCTCGCCCATGCTGGCCAATCGATATAGTCCCCCGAGGAGGATGGTTCTGCGATGTGATCGGGGCCGCCAGGCACAATCCACCCTTCTCGACAGTATTCATCCGACTGTTGAACGGCAACCGTTAAAGGAGCCTGCGCGTCGGGCGAACGCTCAACTTCTTCCACCCCCTTGAGCGCGCTGACTGGATCCCCCTCGCTGCCACTCCCCAACAAAGAGGGAATTGCCGCAGCAACAATCACAGCTACCGCAGAAACCACTGCCGCCGCCACAGTTCCGAAAGTGGCGAGTCTGGCAACTCGCCGCCCCTCCGATGGTTGACGCACACCACGAGAACGCTTCGCCTGTGTAGACTTTACCCGAGACAACGAATACCTCTCAATTTAACGTCACCACTCCTTGCACATGGCCAACCGGACAGGATCGATTACACAGCGTTCTACTGGACCGCTATCCCACCACCCCGCAGCCCACGTCTGGGACCGTAGGGCAATCGGCCCACGAGTTCGAATGACACAAAGAAGTGACAGTGTGCAGCAATGACCTGACCTCAACAGCGACACTGTCAAATAGTCGACTTACTTGGATGCATCCTCCACTTTCAAAGCGGCCCACCCAATGTGGCAGGTCGACCTGAATATCGCGACCCATGGTTCGACAGGACTACCAACACGTTCTGCCGCTGTTCAGATCGCCTCGGCCACTGCCCGTTTCCGCTGGTAGTTCGACATGTCGCGCTGCACGTGCCATCCCCCTCGTGCTTAGCAGCACCCGGTGTGCCACATCGGCAGTGTCACTTGCTGCGACCTGTCCGCGAGGTTGGCCATCATCAGGCAGCCGCCTTGCCGTATCACCCGGAACCGGCGACCATGTCATGTCGATGCGCGTGCCGATCAAACTCCTCAGCAAACTCCGCCTTCGCAACGGTCAACCGCGCGGTTGACCGCGAGAGCGTCTTGGAGTATCGCCACGATGCTCAGCGGGTGCACACCTGGCTCGGCGGCCGTGATCGTGGCGGCGTGGGTGTTCGACACGCCGGGCGGGAAGCAGCTGCACTGCCACGACAAGGGCGCACCTGCGACGGTGGGTGCCCGGTGCCACCGGCGGGCAACGGGCAGCGGCAGCGGTGGGGCCGGTCGTAGACTCCGCGGACCGCGCCGCATCGGGGAGGATGTTCCATGGCGAGCACCAAAGGTCGGGTCCTGATCCTGGTGACCGTGACGGTCGTGGTGGCGGTGGTGGCGAGTCTGAGCGCGTGGGTCACCGGACGGGCGTTGAACACGGACGACATCGTCACGTCGGCACCCGTGCGATTCGACCCGAGTCAGCAGATTATGCGCCTCGGCTATCTGCCCGGCCCCGTGGAAACAGCCGAATACACCACCGGGCCAGAGTTTCATCGCCTCGACATCCACGGATCATTCGACGACGCGCCGAGCACCGAGGAGGAAGACGCTTCCTCATTCGACCCCGACTGGTCGATCGAGCTCCGGATGGCAGCGCGGGGTGTCGATATCCGCAGTGTCGTTCCGTACGACGAGGACTCGGGCGAGGTGCCCGTTCGTGGCGAACGCCTCCAGGTGCACGGACGTCCCGCCTTCCAGGCCACCTTCGACTCCAGCCGGGTGCTGACCTGGGAGTACGCACCGGACGCGTGGATGCACATGATGCTGTACGCGAAGAGCGCGGAGGACCGCCGGGATGAGATCGCGCGTCGGGTGGCCGAGGGCGTTCGCCTGGAAGCCACGCCACGGGTCCTGCCGATCCGGGTGAAGGGCCTGCCCGACGGCGCCGTGCTCGAAAAGACGCGGCTGTACTGGAAGGCGGACGGACACATCTCGTACTCCGCCGACTACCTGGTGGGGCAGGTCGAGGAGGACCAGCCGGATTCGCGGCCTGTGGTTCGGGTCGGGGTCAGCACGGAGAAGCTGGCCCGCGCCAGGCACCTCGACCGAGTCACCGTGGCAGGCCGGTCCGCCACGGTGTCTGAGAGTCGGAGAAAGGCGGGCACCATGGGTATCTACCGGGTGGCGCAACTGCCCGGTCGATGCGCCGACTGCGTGGCGGAGGTGTGGATCGAGCCGTACGCGTCTGCCGTGATGGGGGACCGGGACGACGCGCTGAAGCTGGCGGCCTCGATCCGGCTGGTGGAGGGCCACGAGGATCCCGCCCGGTGGCGCTTCTGGTAGTCGGCGACAGACCCCCGTGGGCGAGGACGACCGGCCGGTCAGAGTGCCACGATCGCTGCCGTCTCCGCCGGTAGCTCGATGCGGTCGCGTTGCACGGTGACGCCCTCCCCGGTGGCCAGCAGTACCCGGCGGGCCACCCCGGGCAGCGTCACGCGCTGCGGCTTGTCCGCGAGGTTCGCGGCCACCAGGCAGCCGCCACGCCGCATCACCAGGAACCGGTCGCCGTGACGGACGTCGATGGCGAACAGGTGCGGGTCGGACAGTTCGGGGCGGGACTTGCGCAGCGCGATCAGTCGGCGGTGGAACTCGTACATCTGGCGGTGTTCGGGTTTGTCCAGCTCGGCCCAGTCCAGCCGGGAGCGGACGAAGGTCTGCCGGTCCTGCGGGTCGGGCACGTCGCCGGGCGGCCAGCCGTGGGCGGCGAACTCGCTGCGGCGGCCGGTCACCACGGCGGTGGCCAGTTCGGGCTCCGGGTGCGACGTGAAGTACTGCCAGGGCGTCGACGCCGCCCACTCCTCCCCCATGAACAGCATCGGCGTGAAGGGTGCGGTCATCAGGAGCGTCGCGCCGACGCGCAGCAGTGCCGGGGAGAGCGTCGCCGAGAGGCGGTCGCCAAGCGCGCGGTTGCCGATCTGGTCGTGGTTCTGGAGGTACGCGACGAAGCGGTGGCCGGGGGTACGCGGGTCGACCGGGCGGCCGTGCTGGCGGTGGCGGAAGGTGGACCAGGTGCCGGTGTGGAAGAAGGCGCCGGTGAGCACCTCGGCGAGGCACTCCATGGTGCCGAAGTCGCCGTAGTAGCCCTGCCGTTCGCCGGTGAGCAGGGTGTGCAGGGCGTGGTGGGCGTCGTCGTTCCACTGGGCGTGCAGGCCGTAGCCGCCGGCCTCGCGGGGGCTGATCAGTCGGGGGTCGTTGAGGTCGGACTCGGCGATCAGGGAGAGCGGGCGGCCCAGGTGCACCGAGAGCGACTCGACCTCGACGGCGATCTCCTCCAGCAGGTGCACCGCGCGGGAGTCGGGCATCGCGTGCACGGCGTCCAGGCGCAGGCCGTCGACGTGGTAGTCGCGCAGCCACATCAGGATGCTGTCGGTGATGAAGCGGCGTACGCCGTCGGAGTGCGGGCCGTCCAGGTTGACCGCCTGGCCCCAGGGGGTGTCCCGCTCGCTGAGGTAGGGCGCGAACATCGGCGCGTAGGCCCCGGAGGGCCCGAAATGGTTGTAGACGACGTCGAGGATCACCCCCAGACCCTTGGCGTGGGCGGCGTCGACGAGCCGTTTCAGGCCGTCGGGGCCGCCGTACGGTTCGTGCGGGGCGAACCAGCAGGCGCCGTCGTACCCCCAGTTGTGTTCGCCGTTGAAGGCGTTGACCGGCAGCAGCTCGATCATGTCGACGCCGAGGTCGACGAGGTGGTCGAGCCGGCCGATCGCGGCGTCGAAGGTGCCTTCCGGGGTGAAGGTGCCGACGTGCAGTTCGTAGAGGACGCTGCCGGGCAGTTGGCGACCGGTCCAGCCACCGTCGGTCCAGTCGAACGCCGCGTGGTCGTAGCGGCGGCTCGGGCCGTGCACGCCGTCGGGCTGCCACCGCGAGCGAGGGTCGGGCAGCGCCTGGTCGTCGTCGTCGAGCAGGAACTGGTAGTCGTCGCCGGCGTCGGGCACCTCGACCCGCCACCAGCCGCCCCGGGAGGCGCGCATCTCGTGGTCGGCGGCGCCGGCCAGGCGCAACCGGACCCGGGACGCCTCCGGTGCCCAGACGGTGAACTCGGTCATGACGCCTTCCCGGAGCCATCGAGGGGGGCGAGCAGCGCGACGGGATAGGTGGCGAGCAGGTCGGCCAGACGGGCCTCACCGTCACTGTAGACCTGCCCGGTGAACTGGCACGACATCTCTTTAACGGGTAATGACAGGGTGGTGTCGCGCCAGCCGCCGCCCGCCGCCAGGCGCAACGGCAGCCGGGTGGCGACGGCGAGCGCACCGCCCCGATCGAAGGCGACCGCGTGCCGGGCGGCCGGGCCGTGCACGACGACCGGCTGGTAGTCGCCGAACAGCTCCGGGCGGTCGCGACGCAGCCGCAGGGTCCGGGACACCACGAGCAGCTTGGCCGCGCCGGTCTCGTCCACCGCCGGCTGCCAGCCGGCATCGAGCCGGGCCAGCAGGTCCCGGCGTACGGCGAAGTCGACCGGGCGGCGGTTGTCGGGGTCGACGAGGGAGTCGTCCCACAGCTCGGTGCCCTGGTAGGTGTCGGGCACGCCGGGCATGGCGAGCTGCACCAGCTTCTGCCCGAGCGAGTTGGACCAGCCGGGCGGGGTGATCTCGGCGGCGAACGCGGCGATCGAGGCGTGCACCGCAGGGTCGTCGTACATGGCGTCGACCAGGGCGTGCATCGCCTGCTCGAAGGCCGGGTCGGGGTCGGTCCAACCGGTCGAGGCGGCGGCCTCCCGGGCGGCCTTCTCGGCGTACGCGTGCATCCGCTCCCGCGCGATCGGCCAGGCGCCGACGACGGTCTGCCAGAGCAGGTGGGCCAGGGCGGCGTCGGGGAGCGGCACGGCGGAGGTCCAGGCGGTGACCTGCTCGGCCCAGCGGCGCGGCAGTTCGGCGAGGACGGCCAGGCGGGCGCGGACGTCCTCGCCGCGTTTGGTGTCGTGGGTCGAGAGCGTGGTCATGCTCGCCGGCCAGCGGTCGTGCCGGGCGGCGGCGAAGCGGTGGAACCGGCCGGGCAGGGTGCCGAAGTGGGCGGGGCTGCCGCCGACCTCGTTGAGCGCGACGAACCGGGTCCACCGGTAGTAGGCGGTGTCCTCGACGCCCTTGGCCATCACCGCGCCGGTGAACTGGGGGAAGCGGCGGGCCAGCTCGTCGTCGGGGTCACGCAGCCGCCGGGTGACCGCGTCCAGTGCGCCGGTCAGGTCGCTGCGACGGCGGCCGGCCTCGGCGCGGGCGTTGGCGAGGTGCCGTGCCCCGTCGGGCGGGTAGCCCCGGTAGACCGGGAACGCGGCGGCCAGTTCGGCCAGGGCGGCGCGGGCCGCGTCCGGCTCCACGTCGGGGGCGAGTGCGGCGAGTCGCGCCAGCTCGGTGGCGAGCAGTCGGGTGGCGGCACCGAGCTTCGTGTCGTGGGTCAGGTCGGCCCAGGAGGTGGCCCGCCCGACCAGCCGGGTGTCCAGGGCGGTGAAGTCGGCCTCGGCGTCGCTGTCGACGAAGAGCCCACCGACGGCGTTGAGGGCGTCGTAGCCGGTGGTGCCCTCCACCGGCCAGGAGGGCAGTTCCTCGCCGTACTCCAGGATCTTCTCCACCACCAGCCACGCGTCGGGGGCGGCCTCGCGCAGCCGGGCCAGGTAGCCGCCGGGGTCGCGCAGCCCGTCGGGGTGGTCGACCCGGATGCCGTCGACCTCACCGGCCGCCACCCAGGCCAGGATCAGCTCGTGGGTGGCGGCGAACACCTCCGGGTCCTCCACCCGCAGCCCGGCCAGGGAGGCGATCGAGAAGAACCGGCGGTACGTCAGCTCGGCGTCCCCGCGTCGCCAGGAGACCAGCTCGTAGTGCTGCCGGTCGTGCACCTCGCGGGGGCTGCCGTCGCCGGTGCCGTCGGCGATCGGGAAGCGGTGCTCGTGGTAGCGCAGCTCGCCGTCGGCGATCTTGAGGTCGGCCGGCGCCTCGGGGTCGTCGGCGAGCACCGGCAGCAGCAGCCGGTCGCGCGTCCAGTCGATGTCGAACCACTGGGCGTACGCCGAGTCGCGTCCCCGGCGCAGCACGTCCCACCAGGCCGGGTTGGCGGCCGGTACGGCGACTCCGGCGTGGTTGGGCACGATGTCCACGACCAGGCCGAGACCGGTCGCGCGCAGGGCCCGCAGCAGGCGCTGCCGGGCGGGCTCGCCGCCGAGTTCCGGGTTGACCCTGCGATGGTCGACGACGTCGTAACCGTGCGCGCTGCCCGGCGCGGCGGCCAGCAGCGGCGCGCTGTAGAGGTGGGTGACGCCGAGGTCGGCGAGATAGTCGGCGAGGCCGGCGGTGGCGTCCAGGTCGAAGCCCGGGCTCACCTGCACCCGGTAGGTCGCCCCGACGGGGGTCACGGTCATGGTCAGTCCACCCTCTCCAGCACCACCAGCGAGCGGTCCGGTACGCAGACCGAATCGCCGGTCTCCACGGTGGTGCCCTTGTCCTGGTCGGGTTCGGCGGTGCTGATCACGAGCTTCCAGCGCTGGCCGAACTCGGCCGGCGGCGGGGTGAAGTCCAGTGGCGCGTCGTGGGCGTTGAAGCAGAGCCAGAACGAGGCGTCGTGGTGGCGCTGGCCGTACTGGCCGCGTTCCCGGATGCCCTCGCCGTTGACGAACAGCGCCACCGAGCGGCCGAAGTCGTTGCCCCAGTCCTCGCCGGTCATCTCCCGCCCGTCCGGGGTGTACCAGGCCAGGTCGGGCAGGGGCTCGTCGACCCCGCGACCGTGCACCGGCAGGCCGGTGAAGAAGCGGCGGCGCTGGAACATCTGGTGCTGGCGCCGGAACTCGACCAGCCGGCGGGTGAAGTCGAGCAGGCCGGTGTCGATCGCGTCCCAGTCGATCCAGGCGATCTCGCTGTCCTGGCAGTAGGCGTTGTTGTTGCCCCGTTGGGTGCGACCCATCTCGTCGCCGTGGCCGATCATCGGTACGCCCTGGGACAGCAGCAGGGTGGCGATGAAGTTGCGCTGCTGCTTGGCGCGCAGGGCGCGTACGCCCGGGTCGTCGGTGTCGCCCTCGACGCCGCAGTTCCAGGAGCGGTTGTGGCTCTCGCCGTCGCGGTTCTCCTCGCCGTTGGCCTCGTTGTGCTTGTCGTTGTAGGAGACCAGGTCGGCCAGGGTGAAGCCGTCGTGGCAGGTGACGAAGTTGATGCTGTGGAAGGGGCGGCGTCCGTCGTCCTGGTAGAGGTCGGCGGAGCCGGAGATCCGGGAGGCGAACTCGGCGAGGGTGGCCGGCTCGCCGCGCCAGAAGTCGCGGACGGTGTCGCGGTACTTGCCGTTCCACTCGGTCCACTGCGGCGGGAAGTTGCCGACCTGGTAGCCGCCGGGGCCGACGTCCCACGGCTCGGCGATCAGCTTGACCCGGCTCACCACCGGGTCCTGCTGCACCACCTCGAAGAAGGTGGAGAGCCGGTCGACCTCGTAGAACTCGCGGGCCAGGGTGGCGGCCAGGTCGAACCGGAAACCGTCCACGTGCATCTCGGTGACCCAGTACCGCAGCGAATCCATGATCAGTTGCAGCGAGTGCGGGCTGCGGACGTTGAGGCTGTTGCCGGTGCCGGTGTAGTCGACGTAGTACTGCCGGTTCTCCTCCGACAGGCGGTAGTAGCTGGGATTGTCGACGCCCTTGAAGCTGAGCGTCGGGCCGAGGTGGTTGCCCTCGGCGGTGTGGTTGTAGACCACGTCGAGGATGACCTCGATGCCGGCCGCGTGCAGCGCCTTGACCATGCCCCGGAACTCCTGCACCTGCTGACCCAGGTGCCCCAGGGCCGAGTACGCGTGGTGCGGGGCGAAGAAGCCGATCGTGTTGTAGCCCCAGTAGTTGCGCAGCCCCAGGTCGGCCAGGCGGTGGTCGTTGACGAACTGGTGCACCGGCATCAGCTCGATGGCGGTGATGCCGAGCCGGGTCAGGTGCTCGATCATCGGCGGCGAGGCGATGCCCGCGTACGTGCCGCGCAACTCCTCGGGGATGCCGGGCAGCCGCATGGTCAGCCCGCGCACGTGCGCCTCGTAGATCACCGAGTGGTGGTACGGGATGCGGGGCGGGGCGTCGTTGCCCCAGTCGAAGTACGGGTTCACCACCACGGACTTGGGCATGAACGGCGCCGAGTCGGTGACGTTCATCCGGTCCGGGTCGCCGTGCTCGTAGTCGTAGACCGCCGGGTCCCACTGCACGTCCCCGTCGATCGCCTTGGCGTACGGGTCGATGAGCAGCTTGTGCGGGTTGCACCGCAGCCCGTTCGCGGGCTCGTACGGGCCGTGCACGCGGTAGCCGTACCGCTGGCCGGGTCCGATCCCCGGGATGTACGCGTGCCAGACGTACGCGTCCACCTCGCGCAGTTCCACCCGACGCTCGTGTCCGACGTCCCACTCGTCGAAGAGACACAGTTCGATCTTGTCCGCCACCTCGGAGAAGATCGCGAAGTTGGTGCCCATCCCGTCGTACGTGGCCCCGAGGGGATACCGCTCGCCCGGCCAGACCTGCATGTCGCTCCTTCGGCCACGTGTCACGAGCGCGCGCCCGCGCCCGGAAGCGCACCCGTCCGGGGGAGCCGGGCCGGTGCGCGCGGCGGTAATGCCCCGCACGGTCCGCCACCAATCCATCCGATCGGGTGAATGCGGGGTATCCGGCCGACTGAGGCGAGATGAACCCTTGTGGTGCCGTCCGTCACTGTGGCCGTCCTCAGGGTGCGGTATCCGCCATCATGCCGTTTCCTTGTTACCGGGCAAGTGTCCGTCCGCCGTCGGTCCCTGATCGAGGGCGTACGATTCGCGTGCTCCGATCCTCGCACCACCGGGTGCGCTCTCGCGTGCCCGAACCCCCGACGCTGTTCCCCCGCCGCCACCGACGCCGGCGCGTTCTCTGCTGCACGGACGGAGACTCTTGTGACGACCCTGCGGATCGGCGGGCGTACCGCCACCGCCACGGACCGAATCCACCGGCCCACCCTCACCTCGCGACCTCAGATCCCGGCCCAGCCCGGTCCGGCCACCCCGCCGCGCACCCACCGCATCCTGATGCTGTCGTGGGAGTTCCCGCCGGTGCTCGTGGGCGGTCTGGGCCGGCACGTGCACGCGCTCTCGGTGGCCCTGGTCGCCGCCGGCCACGAGGTCACCGTCGTCACACGTCACTGCGAGGGCGCTCCGCTGGAGGAGTACGTCGACGGCGTCCGGGTCGTCCGCGCCGCCGAGGACCCGGTGGCCTTCCCGCTGGCCACCGAGAGCCTGCTCGCCTGGACGATGGCGTTCAACCACACGCTGACCCGGGCCGCGCTGCGCGCCGCCTCCTCCGGCGGCTACGACGTCATCCACGCGCACGACTGGCTGGTCGCGCACGCCGCGATGACCCTGCGCGACCACCTGGACCTGCCGCTGGTCAGCACCATCCACGCCACCGAGGCGGGCCGGCACCAGGGCTGGCTGCCCGAGGAGATGAACCGCACCATCCACGGCGTCGAGCACTGGCTCAGCACCGAGTCGACCCGGGTGGTGGTCTGCTCCGGATACATGCGCGAGGAGGTCAGCGCCCTGTTCGGGGTGCCGACCGATCGCGTCGACGTGGTGCCGAACGGCGTGGAGCCGCATCGCTGGCGGGTGTCGGCCAGCGCGGTGGCGCAGGCCCGGGCCCGGTTCGCCGGGGACGGCCCGCTGGTCACCTTCGCCGGGCGGCTGGTCTACGAGAAGGGCGTGCAGCACCTGCTCGCCGGGCTGCCCAAGCTGCGCGAGCGGCACCCCGGGCTGCGCGCGGTGATCGTCGGCGACGGGCCGTACCGTGGCGAGTTGGAGGCCGACGTGCACCGGCTCGGTCTGGGCGGCATGGTCAGCCTGCCCGGCTTCCTCGGCGGCACCGACCTGCCGGCCGTGATGGCCGCCTCGGACTGCTTCGCGGTGCCCAGCATCTACGAGCCGTTCGGCATGGTGGCGTTGGAGGGCGCCGCCGCCGGTGCCCCGCTCGCGGTCGCCGAGACCGGTGGACTCGCCGAGATCGTCGAACCGGGCGTCACCGGCATGACGTTCCGGCCGCACGACCCGGACGCGCTGACCGACGCCGTGCACGCGGTGCTCTCCGACCGGGAACGCGCCCGGGCGCTGGCCCGTCGCGCCCGCGCCATGGTGCACGAGCAGTACGGCTGGGCCGCCATCGCCAGCCGCACCGGCTCGGCGTACGCGGCGGCCATCGCCCAGGCCCCGAACTGTCTCTTATTCACAACTCCGAGCCCACGAGA
>NZ_SISL01000187.1:0-10947 GCF_004307965.1 Verrucosispora sp. SN26_14.1
CACGAACCGCTGATCCGGTCGCTCGCGCGGCTCGACGCGCCCGCCGACGACTTCCAGGCCAGCGCCACGCTGGCCATGGCGGGCGAGGTCAACGTCGCGCTGGACACCCGGGGCTCGATCGACGTGGCCGCCGAGCGGGCGCGACTGACCAAGGACCGGACGGCGGCCGAGAAGGAGGCCGGGCAGGCCCGGGCGAAGCTGGACAATCCGGCGTTCGTCGGCAAGGCCCCCGAACCGGTCGTCGCCAAGATCCGTCAACGACTGGCCGTCGCCGAGGCCGACCTGGCCCGGATCGACGCCGCCCTGGAGGCCCTGCCCTCGTGAGCGACGACCGTACCGAGAACACCGATCGTGGTCGGCCGCGCGGCGACCGCGCCGCGCACGCCGCCTTCGCCCAGGCGGAGGCGGAGCTGGCCGGGCGCGGTTTCACCCGGATGGTGTTCGAGCTGGACCGCATCTCGTCCCTGCTCGACCTGCTGGGCAGCCCGCAGCGGGCGTACCCGTCGATCCACCTGACCGGCACCAACGGCAAGACCTCCACGGCCCGGATGATCGACTCGCTGTTGCGGGCGTTCGGGCTGCACACCGGCCGGTACACCAGCCCGCACCTGGAGAGCGTCCGGGAGCGGATCAGCCTGGACGGCGAGCCGGTGGACGAGACCCGGTTCGCCGCGGTCTATCAGGAGATCAAGCCGCTGGCCGAGCTGGTGGACGACCGGTCGGCGGAGCCGCTGACCTACTTCGACATGACCACCGCGCTGGCGTTCGCCACGTTCGCCGACGCTCCCGTCGACATCGCCGTGGTCGAGGTGGGCCTCGGTGGCGCCGAGGACGCCACGAACGTGATCCAGGCCGGGGTGTGCGTACTCACGCCGATCGGGTTGGACCACACCGAGTGGCTCGGTGACACGCTCCAGGACATCGCGGTCGCCAAGTCCGGCATCATCCACCCCGGCGCCACGGTGATCTGCGCGGCGCAGGAGGAGGAGGCCGCCGAGCCGATCCTGCAACGCTGCGCCGAGGTGGGCGCGACCATCGCCCGCGAGGGCGCCGAGTTCGGCGTGCTGCGTCGGGCGGTCGCCGTCGGCGGGCAGGTGCTCACCCTGCAAGGACTCGGCGGGGTGTACGAAGAGGTGTTCGTCCCGCTGCACGGCGCGCACCAGGCGCAGAACGCGGCGCTGGCGCTCGCCGCCGTGGAGGCGTTCCTCGGCGCCGGCGCGCGGCGGCAGTTGGACGTGGAGGCGGTCCGGGAGGGCTTCGCCACGGCCAGCTCGCCGGGCCGCCTGGAGCGGGTCCGGAACGCCCCGACGATCCTGCTGGACGGTGCGCACAACCCGCAGGGGATGGCCGCCACGGTCACCGCCCTGCAGGAGGAGTTCGCGTTCAGCAAGCTGGTCGCGGTGGTGGGCACACTGGCCGACAAGGACGCGCCGAGCCTGCTGGAGCTGCTCGAACCGGTGGTCGACCAGGTGGTGGTGACCCGTAACAGCTCGCCCCGGGCGCTGCCGGCCAAGGAGTTGGCCGCGCTCGCCGCCGAAGTGTTCGGGCCGGACCGGGTCGAGGTCGCCGAGGAGATGCCGGACGCGATCGAGGCGGCGGTGGCGCTGGCCGAGGAGGACGTACCGGGTGAACTGGCCGGGGTCGGGGTGCTGATCACCGGCTCGGTGGTGACCGTGGCCGACGCCCGCCGCCTGCTGAAGCGATGAGCGAGCCCACGGGCGCGGCCCGGCCGGACGAGACCCCCGAAACCATCACCGGTGGCGGTGCCGGATCGGGGCAGCCCGAGGGCGTTCCCGGGACGGACGGTGACGGTCCGCCGGGACAGCGCCGGTCCGGGCTGCGTGATCCGCAGCGGGCGGTACGCGGACTCGGCGCAGGCACCCTCGCGCTGGAGGCGCTGGTGCTGCTGCTGGCGATCCAACCGATCCGGGTCGTCGGCGGTGACCTCGGCGGTCCGGCGCTCGCGGCGGTGGTGACGCTGGCCGTGCTGGCGGCGCTGCTGGCCGGGCTGATGCGCCGACCCTGGGCGTGGCAGGCCGGCACCGTGTTGCAGGGTCTGCTGCTGCTGTCCGGCCTGCTGCACTGGGCGCTGTTCGCGCTGGGCGTCATCTTCGCGCTGGTGTGGGCGTACGCGTTGCACGTCCGTCGGGTGATCCTGGGCTGACCGGCGTCCGTGCCGGTCGGCGGGTCACGCCTCGGCGCGTTCCCGCCACTGGGTCAGGGCGATGCCGTGCCCGTCCGGGTCGCGGAACGCCGCCGCCCACACCTCCAGCTTGGTGCCCCGGTTGACCACCCGGGGCGCGTAGGTGAACCGGACGCCCGAGTCACGCATCCGCTCGTAGGCCGACTGGATGTCGTCGACGTCGAGGTTGACGTGCACCAGCCGCCGGTTCATCGGCTGGGCGCCGGTCACCTCGCGCAGCACCAGCCGGGTGGCCCCGGAGGAGAGGACCGCGTTGCCGTTGCCCCGGTCGACCTCGCGGAAGCCGAGCCGGTCCCGATAGAACTCCAGCGATCGGGACAGCTCGGTGACGAGCAGGGTGATGCCCACACCGCTGATCGGGGCGGCCAGGTCGGCGGTGTCCGGGTCGAAACCGAAGATCGCCTCGTCCAGTTCCCGGTCGTCCACCTGCGGATCGTCGGGGTCCGGGGCGCCGGTCGCCGCCGCGTGCACCGGCTCGTCCTCGTGCGGTGCCGACCGGGTGTGCCCGGCGGTCGTCGGGTACGGGTCGTCCAGCGGCAGGTCCAGCGGGTCGAGGGGGCCCGTCGGGGCGGAGGGCGGATCGGCCGGTCGTCCGGCGGCCGGTGCCGTGCTCGGCGTACCGGTGACCGGCGCGCCGGCCGGGTGGTCGTCGCGCGGCAGGTCGGCGAAGAGGTCGGTCTCGTCCGGGGCGGCGGCCGTCGCGGCGAACCGCTCCTCGGCGGGGGTACGTGGCGCGGGCGTGGCGCGGCGGGGCAACGGGGCGTCGCTACTCTGCTCGACCACGGTGCCCTCCAGCACCACGGGTCCACCCGGGCGCTGGCGTACCCGGACCGGGTCCCGGGACTCGACCGGCTCGACCGGGTCGTCGCGGAGCGGGGTGCCGAGCGGGTCACCCAGCGGGTCGTGGAAGTCGTCCTCCGGCGGCCGGTCGGCCCACGGCGGGGCCTGCTGCCCGATCAGCACCTCGTCCGGCGGGCCCTGCCCGACGAACTCGTCGGCGAACTCGGGCGGCAGGTCGGCGGTGCCGGCCTCGGCGTGGGTGGGCACCTCGTCCCAGAGCACCCGGACGTGTCGCGGGTCGTCCAGCGCCACCCGGATCGGCAGTGTCTGGCCCAGCGACGGCCACTTGGCGACCGGCACCCGCGGCTCGATGATCTTCTTGGACCGGGGCGGCAGCCCGGGCGCGTCGATCACGAGCTGGAGTTCGCAGCGGCCGAAGGCGTACTGGGTGGGTGGTTCGGAGGCGCTGTGCACGTGCCCGGCGCCGACGACCCAGGTGCGACCGCCGCCGCGTACGGTGGCCAGCGCGATCGCCAGCACCAGCAGGGCCACACCGAGCGCCACGATGGCCCAGCTCGTCATGCCCAGCCCGAACAGCACGACGAAACTGGCCACGGTGCCGAGCACCGCCGCGATCAGTTTGCGTACCGGTGCGATGGGTCGGTTCCCGCCGTTCGCCACAGTGGACCTCCCGGGTGGTCAGGGCCAGGCTAGGCCGGATCGGGGGCCGGGGGAAGGACCGACCACCGCGCCGGGGCCGGGACCGGGTCGCTAGGCTGACCGTACCCAGCCCGACCGACTTACGCCCTCAGGAGGAACCCAGCGTGTCCAGCAGCAGCCCGGACGAGCGCACGCTCGTACTGATCAAGCCCGACGCGGTCCGCCGCGGCCTGGTCGGCGAGATCGTCTCCCGCTTCGAGCGGAAGGGGCTGCGGATCGACGCGATGGCGTCCCGGACGATGGACGCCGCGCTGGCCGACGAGCACTACGCCGAGCACGTGGACAAGGCGTTCTACCCGCCGCTGAAGACGTTCATGACCAGCGGCCCGTTGGTCGCGCTGGTGCTCTCCGGCGACCAGGTGATCGACGTGGTGCGGGGTCTGATCGGCGCCACCGACGGACGCAAGGCCGTCGCCGGCACCATCCGGGGCGACCTCGCCCTGTCCAACCGGGAGAACCTGGTGCACGCCTCCGACTCCCCGGACAGCGCCAAGCGCGAGCTGGCGCTCTGGTTCCCCGAGCTGGGCTGACGACCGCCTCCCCGAGTTGGGCTCACGACAGCGGCGAGCCGGCCCGTCGACGGGCCGGCTCAGGTCGCCCAGGGCAACTTGTCCGGGTTGGCGACCAGGAAGATGTCGGTGATCCGACCGTCGGCGGTGCCGAGCATGACCGCATACCGGGAGCCGCCGGCGGTGATCACCACGGCGGCCGGCTGACCGTTGAGTTCGGTGCGGTGCACGGTGAGCGGCCAGCCCTTCTCGCGGACGCCCAGCAGGAACCGGACCACCCGGTCCGCGCCGGTGATCGGGTTGCGGGCGGCACTCACCCGACCGCCGCCGTCACTCCAGGCGATCGCGTCGGCGGCCACCAGCTCGGTCAGCCTCCGCAGGTCACCCTCGCCGGCGGCGGCGATGAACGCCTCCAGCAGTCGCTCCTGCTCCGCCCGGTCGGCGGTGAACCGGCGCTGCTCGCGCCCGATCCGGGCGGCGGCCCGGTGGTGCAACTGACGGCAGTCCTCGACGGAACGGTCGAGCAGCTCGGCGATCTCGGCGTACGGCAGCTCGAACGCGGTGTGCAGGACGTAGACCGCGCGCTCCGGCGGGGTGAGCCGCTCCAGCAGGTGCAGCAGCGCGGTGGAGAGCGAGTCGCGCAGTTCGGCGCGTTCCAACGGGCCGAACGGTGACGGTGCCGTCGGTACCGGCTCCGGCAGCCACTGCCCGACGTACGCCTCCCGGGTGGCCTGCCGGGCCCGCAGCCGGTCCATGGACAGGTGGGTCACCACCCGGGACAGGTAGCGGCGTGGCTCGGTCACCCGGCTCCGGTCGACGCGGGCCCAGCGCAGGTAGGTCTCCTGGAGCACGTCCTCGGCGTCGTGCCGGCTGCCGAGCAGCCGGTACGCCAGACCGAGCAGCATCGGCCGGTGCGCGTCGAGCGCACCGGCCGCCTCCGCCGCCTCCGCCGGGTTCAGTCGTCCGACGGGAGATCGTTGCGGAAGGTCACCGCGATCCGGTTCCACACGTTGATTGTGGCAATCGCCAGGACCAGGTCGGCGAGCGCCTTCTCCGGCCAGACCTTCGCCGCGTCCTCCCACACGTCGTCGGGTACCCCGTGTTCGCCGAGCCGGGTCACCGCGTCGGTCAACGCCAGCGCGGCGCGTTCCCGCTGGTCGAAGAAGGGCGCCTCGCGCCAGGCGGCCACCGCGAACAGCCGCCGGCTCGACTCACCCGCGCCGAGCGCCTCCTGGCTGTGCATGTCGACGCAGTACGCGCAGCCGTTCAGGATCGAGGCGCGCAGCTTCACCAGCTCCAGCACGGTGTGGTCCACGTTCGCCCGGACGTACTTCTCCAGCCCCATCACGGCGCTGAACGCCCCTGGCGCCACCTCCGCCACGTTCATCCGCTGCATGACAACCCTCCCGCTAGATCGCTCCGACACCCCCACGACGGGCGCACCCCACAGGGCGTGACAGGTACACCCTGTGACGCCGGTCATGGAGGCTCGTCGTGGAGGTGCGCGTCGATCATGGACTCGTGGTCGGTGATTCGCCCCGTGCGGCCCGGTTTGCGACTGCCGGGACTCCATGATCGGCGGGGTGGGGTTATCGGGAGGAGGGGGACGGGTGGGATGGGTATCATGGGTGGGTATGGCGATGATCCGGCAATCACCGGTGAGCCTCCGGAAGAACGGCCGGGTGACCGGCTCAGTAGAACCGGACGGGGTCGGCCCGTCACAGCCGGTCAACGAGCGGGTGGTCGTACTCCGGCCACCAAGCGGGGTGGTACCGCGGGCCCGGCCCGGGGCGCCGGTGACGGCGTACCGGTGACGGCTCGTCCTCGCAGACCCACACGACAGTGAGCGTCAGCGAGGAGAGCGACCCCCGATGGGCTATCCGTTGCACGACCCGACCGCCACCGGCGTCCCGGCCAGCCCGGACCTGCCCGCGGTCGAGCGCCGGGTGCTGGAGCACTGGACGGCCGACAAGACCTTCGAGGCCAGCGTCGAGCAGCGTCCCGCCTCCGGCCGGCAGCCGGAGACGGCGACCGGTGCCTCGGCCGGTGACGCCGACAACGAGTACGTCTTCTACGACGGCCCGCCGTTCGCCAACGGCCTGCCGCACTACGGTCACCTCTTCACCGGGTACGTCAAGGACGTGGTGCCGCGCTACCAGACCATGCGCGGCCGGCGGGTGGAGCGGCGCTTCGGCTGGGACTGCCACGGCCTGCCCGCCGAGGTGGTGGCCGAGAAGCAGCTCGGCATCACCAGCAAGGCGGAGATCCTCGACCTCGGCGTGGCCCGGTTCAACGACGCCTGCCGTTCCTCCGTGCTGGAGTTCACCCAGGACTGGGAGCGGTACGTCACCCGGCAGGCCCGCTGGGTCGACTTCGCCAACGACTACAAGACCCTCGACCTGGACTACATGGAAAGCGTCATGTGGGCCTTCAAGACCCTGCACGACAAGGGTCTGATCTACGAGGGCTTCCGGGTGCTGGCGTACTGCTGGCGGTGTGAGACGCCGCTGTCGAACACCGAGACCCGGATGGACGACGTCTACCGGGACCGGCACGACCCCACGTTGACCGTGTGGTTCGGGCTGACCGCCGACGAGTCCGCGCCGGAACTGCTCCGGGGGCCGGTCCGGCTGGGCGTCTGGACCACCACGCCGTGGACGCTGCCGTCGAACCTGGCGCTGGCCGTCGGGCCGGACATCGAGTACGCGGTGCTGGACCGCGACGGCGAGCGCTACGTCGTCGGCGCCGGTCGCCTCGGGGCGTACGCCAAGGAACTGGAGGGGTACGAGCAGGTCGGCACGGTACGCGGCGCCGACCTGGTGGGGCGGCGGTACACCCCGCTGTTCGACTTCCTGGTCGCGCAGGCCGGACCGCAGGCGTACCAGGTGCTCGGCGCCGAGTTCGTCACCACCGAGGACGGCACCGGGATCGTGCACCTCGCACCGGCCTTCGGCGAGGACGACCAGAACGTCTGCAACGCGGCCGGCATCCCGACCATCGTCACCGTGGACGACCACACCCGGTTCACCGGGCTGGTCCCGCCCTACGAGGGCGAGCAGGTCTTCGACGTCAACAAGCCGGTGATCCGGGAGCTCAAGGAGCGGGGGGTGGTGCTGCGGCAGGACACCTACACCCACTCGTATCCGCACTGCTGGCGCTGTGACACCCCGCTGGTCTACAAGGCGGTGTCGTCGTGGTTCGTCGCGGTGACGACGTTCAAGGACCGCATGGTCGAGCTGAACCAGCAGATCAACTGGACGCCCGGACACATCAAGGACGGCTCGTTCGGCAAGTGGCTGGCCAACGCCCGGGACTGGTCCATCAGCCGGAACCGGTTCTGGGGCTCGCCCATCCCGGTGTGGCGCTCGGACGACCCGAACCACCCGCGCGTCGACGTGTACGGGTCGCTGGAGGAGATCGAGCGCGACTTCGGCGTACGCCTGACCGACCTGCACCGGCCGGCGGTGGACGACCTGGTCCGCCCCAACCCGGACGACCCGACGGGCCGGTCGACGATGCGCCGGGTGCCGGAGGTGCTGGACTGCTGGTTCGAGTCCGGCTCGATGCCCTTCGCCCAGGTGCACTACCCGTTCGAGAACCGCGACTGGTTCGAGAGCCACTACCCGGGTGACTTCATCGTCGAGTACATCGGGCAGACCCGGGGCTGGTTCTACACCATGCACGTGCTGGCCACCGCGCTGTTCGACCGGCCGGCGTTCCGCAACTGCCTCAGCCACGGCATCCTGCTCGGCTCCGACGGGCGCAAGATGTCCAAGAGCCTGCGCAACTACCCGGACGTCTACCACGTCTTCGACTCGTACGGGTCGGACGCGATGCGGTGGATGCTGATGTCGTCGCCGGTGCTGCGGGGCGGGGACATGCCGGTCACCGAGTCGAGCGTCCGGGACGCCGTGCGGCAGGTGCTGTTGCCGCTCTGGAACGTCTGGTACTTCTTCTCGCTGTACGCCAACGCCGACGGCTACCAGGCGAAACGGAAGACCGACGCGGTGGCGACCGGTGCCGGCAGCCTGCTCGACCGGTACGTGCTGGCCAAGACCAACGAGCTGGTCGAGACGGCCGGCGCGCAGATGGACGCGTACGACATCTCGGGGGCCTGCGCCACCGTCCGGTCCTACCTGGACGCGCTGACCAACTGGTATGTGCGTCGCTCGCGGGACCGGTTCTGGGCGGGCGACACGGAGGCGTTCGACACGCTCTGGACGGTGCTGGAGACGCTGTGCCGGGTGGTGGCACCGTTGGCGCCGCTGACCGCCGAGGAGATCTGGCGCGGGCTGACCGGTGAGCGGTCGGTGCACCTGACCGACTGGCCGCGTGCCGAGGACTTCCCGGTCGACCACGAGCTGGTGGCCGCGATGGACGCCACCCGGGCGGTCGCCTCGGCGGCGCTGTCGCTGCGCAAGGCCAAGGGTCTGCGGGTCCGGCTGCCGCTGGCGAAGCTGACCGTCGCCAGCCCGGCGGCCGAGCAGCTGCGGCCCTTCGCCGACCTGGTCGCCGACGAGGTCAACGTGAAGGAGGTCGTCTTCACCGACGAGGTGTCGGCGTACTGCCAGCAGGTGCTCACCGTGGTGCCCCGGGCGCTCGGACCTCGGGTCGGCAAGCAGGTGCAGCAGGTGATCAAGGCGGTCAAGGCGGGGGAGTGGGAGCTGGTCGACGGCGCCCCGGTCGCCGCCGGGGTCACGCTGGCCGAGGGCGAGTACGAGCTGCGGCTGGTCGCGGCCGACGCCGAGCACTCCGCCCCGCTGCCGGGTGGTGAGGGGGTGGTGGTGCTGGACACCGTGGTCACCCCCGAACTGGCCGCCGAGGGGCTGGCCCGGGACGTCGTCCGGGTGGTCCAGCAGGCCCGCCGCGACGCCGACCTGGACGTCTCGGACCGGATCGCGGTGACGGTGTCGGCCTCGGCGGAGGTGCGCGCGGCGGTGTCCGGGTACGCCGAGTTCGTGGCCCGTGAGGTGCTGGCGGACCGCGTCGACTTCGCCGACGAGCTGGACGGCTTCGCCGGTGAGGTCGGCGAGGGCGAGCAGGTGACGGTCGCGGTGCGTCGCGTGTGAGCTGACGTGTGTTGATGTGTAAGGAAGGGCCCCCTACTAACGCCTGCGGTAGTACCGGGGGCCCTTCCTAACATCCGGCACCCAGCCTGCGGACCTGCCCGACCTCGCTCCGGTCGAAGTGCGACGGTCCGCTACGGTGACACCGCCCCTACCTCACTCGATCCGCCGGAGGACCAGTGCCGCTGCTCTACACCATCGGCAGGTACACCGTGGCCCCGGCACTGCGGCTGGCCTTTCAGCCGAACGTGGAGGGGCTGGAGCACATCCCGGCGACCGGCGGCGCGATCTTCGCGGGCAACCATCTGTCCGTGGCCGACGAGTTGTTCCTCGGCACGGTGGTGCCTCGGCACCTGGCGTTCTGGGCCAAGTCGGACTATTACAAGGGTACCGGGGCGAAGGGTGCGTTCCATCGGTTCGTGCTCAACGGCCTGGGCGCCATCCCGGTCGAGCGGGCCGGCGGGCGGGCGGCGTTGACCGCCTTCGACGCGGCGATCCCCGCACTCCAGGGCGGCGACCTGGTCGCCATCTATCCCGAGGGGACCCGTTCGCCGGACGGCCGGCTCTACCGGGGACGCACCGGCACCGCCCGGCTGGCGCTGGCCGCCGGTGTCCCGATCATCCCGGTGGGCATGATCGGCACCGACAAGGTGCAGCCGATCGGCGCCCGGATGCCGCGACCCGGGGGCGCGAAGATCACCGTGCGGTTCGGCAAGCCGCTGGACTTCACCGGCCGCTCGGCGGACCGGACGTCGCTGCGGGAGATGACCGACGAGCTGATGGCCGAGATCCAGAAACTGACCGGCCAGGAGTACGTCCCGCGCTACGCCCCGCCCCGCGCGAAGCCGCCCGCCCCGGGCGAGCCGACGCCGGGCAGCCCGACCACGGGTGGGCCCGCCACGGGCGAGTCGCACCCGGGTCAGTCGACGCCGGGGGAGTCGGCTCCGGGTCAGTAGACCCCCGGGTCGGTCGACCCCGGGCGGGCCGACCGCAGGCCGACCGCAGGCTGAGCGCAGGCCGCGGACGGGCCCGCTCAGCCGCCCTTCGTCGAGACGATCTGTCGCCGCATGGTGGCGAGCAGCTCGGCACTGTCGTCCACCGAGAGCCCGGTGAAGACCGCGCTGGTGATGCTGCCGTGGTCGACCGAGGTGCAGACCACCACCCCGACGCCGTCGACGTTGCCCACCGCGCACCGCTCGTGCCGCCCCCGCACGCCGGTCTCCACGACCTGCGCCTCACCGAGCGAGTACTGCTGGGTGAGGCGTTCGATCTCGCCGTCGGCGTCGGCCGAGGGGGCGAAGCGGAAGCCGGTGCCGCCGAAGACGGTGACCTGCTTGCCGGCGCCGGTGGTGTAGATGCCGGCGAAGGTGTCGTCGGCGAGCAGGTGCGCCTGGCGCATCTGCGTCTCCAGCCGTCGGGCGGCTTGCGTACTGCGGTCGTCCTGGCGGAGTTCCAGATCGGCCACCTGGCTCGGCAGCGAGGCGTTCGCCGGGTACTGGCTGGCCATCGGGACGCCGTAGTAGGCCGGGCAGCCGCAGCAGCAGGCGATGGTCAGCAGCAGCATCCACGGCCAGCGGCGACGCTTACGGGGACGGGCGTACCCCGGAGGCGCCTGCCAGCCCGGCGGCGGTGCGGGTGGCCCGGTCTTCCGTCCCCGCCAGCCCCGGAT
>NZ_SISL01000188.1:0-10938 GCF_004307965.1 Verrucosispora sp. SN26_14.1
ACCGACAACGGCAACACCGTCACCATCGCCGACTCCGCCAACCCCGACCACGCCCGCTACGACCTCCACATCAACGACCTCGCCAACTGGATCGCCACCCGCGGCTACGCCACCACCCACTGACACCACGGCGATGCAAGCAAGGGCCCCCTGCTAACGCCTCGCGCATAGCAGGGGGCCCTTCCTAACGTCCACTCCGTGATCGACGGGTTGCACTCATAGCAAGACGGACGTACGGTTTTGTTGACAGCGCGTATTCGGCGGTAAGTGTTGCCTAACCACGGCGGCCCTCCGGCCGGTGCGACAGACTGCTCAGGACTACTCACGGTCGCTGGTGTGAAGGAGTACGACGTGGCGAGCCTCGACACCTTCGGTGCGAAGACCCAGCTACGCGTCGGAGACGCGAGCTACGAGATTTTCAAGATCAGCCAGGTGGAGGGCCACGAACGGCTCCCCTACAGCCTGAAGATCCTGCTGGAGAACCTGCTGCGGACCGAGGACGGCGCGAACATCACCGCCGACCACATCCGTCAGCTCGGTTCGTGGGACCCGACCGCGGACCCCAACGTCGAGATCCAGTTCACCCCGGCCCGGGTGCTGATGCAGGACTTCACCGGCGTACCGTGCGTGGTCGACCTGGCCACCATGCGTGAGGCCGTGCGGGACCTCGGCGGCGACCCCACCAAGGTGAACCCGCTCGCCCCCGCCGAGCTGGTCATCGACCACTCGGTCATCGCCGACCTGTTCGGCCGTGAGGACGCCTTCGAGCGCAACGTCGAGCTGGAGTACTCGCGCAACAAGGAGCGCTACCAGTTCCTGCGCTGGGGGCAGAGCGCGTTCAACGAGTTCAAGGTGGTGCCGCCCGGCACCGGCATCGTGCACCAGGTCAACATCGAGTACCTGGCACGCACGATCATGGAGCGCGGTGGCCAGGCGTACCCGGACACCGTCGTCGGCACCGACTCGCACACCACCATGGTCAACGGCCTGGGCGTACTCGGCTGGGGCGTCGGCGGCATCGAGGCCGAGGCGGCCATGCTGGGCCAGCCGGTCAGCATGCTGATCCCCCGCGTGGTGGGCTTCAAGCTCTCCGGCGAGATGCCGGCCGGCACCACCGCCACCGACCTGGTGCTGACCATCACCGAGATGCTGCGCAAGCACGGCGTGGTCGGCAAGTTCGTCGAGTTCTACGGCCCCGGCGTGAGCGCCGTGCCGCTGGCCAACCGGGCCACCATCGGCAACATGTCCCCGGAGTACGGCTCCACCGTCGCGATCTTCCCGATCGACGCGGAGACCATCCGCTACCTGGAGCTGACCGGCCGGGACCCGCAGCAGGTCGCGCTGGTCGAGGCGTACGCCAAGGAGCAGGGCATCTGGCACGACCCGTCCGCCGAGCCGCACTACTCCGAGCAGCTGGAGCTGGACCTGGGCACCATCGAGCCCTCGCTCGCCGGACCCAAGCGTCCGCAGGACCGGGTGCCACTGGGCAGCGCCAAGACGCTGTTCCGCGCCGCGCTCACCGACTACGTCGCGGCCGACGAGACCGGTGGCGACCCGGGCCGCCGCCCCGGCGTGCCGCAGCAGGACAAGCCCTTCGGCACGGCGGGCCCGGCGGACGAGGCCAGCGCCGAGTCCTTCCCGGCCAGCGACGCCCCGGCCAACGCGGTCAACGACCCGGCCGATGCCCCGCGTGACCTGGCGACCGCCGCGGTCGGCTCCGGCGGGCGGGCCAGTAACCCGATCCGGGTCACCGGCGCCGACGGCAACGAGTACGAGCTGGACCACGGCGCGGTCGTGATCGCCGCCATCACCTCCTGCACCAACACCTCCAACCCGCAGGTGATGATCGGTGCGGCGCTGCTCGCCCGCAACGCGGTGGACAAGGGCCTGAACCGCAAGCCGTGGGTGAAGACCACCCTCGCGCCGGGCTCGAAGGTCGTCATGGACTACTACGAGCGGGCCGGCCTCACGCCGTACCTGGAGAAGCTCGGCTTCCACCTGGTCGGCTACGGCTGCACCACCTGCATCGGCAACTCCGGTCCACTGCCGGAGGAGGTCTCCGCAGCGGTGAACGAGGCCGACCTGGCCGTGGTGTCGGTGCTCTCCGGCAACCGCAACTTCGAAGGCCGGATCAACCCCGACGTCAAGATGAACTACCTGGCGTCCCCGCCGCTGGTGGTGGCGTACGCCCTCGCCGGCACGATGGACATCGACCTGGCCAACGAGCCGATCGGCGAGGACAACACGGGCCAGCCGGTCTACCTGCGCGACATCTGGCCGAGCAGCGCCGAGATCCAGGACGTCATCGCCTCGGCGATCGGTGCCGGCGGGTTCAGCTCCGCGTACGCCGACGTCTTCGCCGGTGACGAGCGCTGGCAGTCGCTGCCGACCCCGACCGGGGACACCTTCGCCTGGGACGGCGAGTCCACCTACGTGCGCAAGCCCCCGTACTTCGAGGGCATGGCGCCGCAGCCGCAGACGGTCTCCGACATCGGTCCGGCGCGGGTGCTGGCCAAGCTGGGTGACTCGGTGACCACCGACCACATCTCCCCGGCCGGCTCCATCAAGGCCGACTCCCCCGCCGGCGAGTACCTGGCCGGGCACGGCGTGCCGCGCCACGAGTTCAACTCGTACGGCTCGCGCCGGGGCAACCACGAGGTGATGATCCGGGGCACCTTCGCCAACATCCGGCTGCGTAACCAACTCGTCCCGGGGGTGGAGGGCGGCTTCACCGTCAACCACCTCACCGGCGAGCAGACCTCGATCTACGACGCCTCGGTGGCCTACCAGGAGGCCGGCATCCCGCTGGTCATCCTGGCCGGCAAGGAGTACGGCTCGGGCTCGTCCCGGGACTGGGCGGCCAAGGGCACCATGCTGCTGGGCGTCAAGGCGGTCATCGCCGAGTCGTACGAGCGGATCCACCGCTCGAACCTGATCGGCATGGGGGTGCTGCCGTTGCAGTTCCCGACCGGCGAGAGCGCCGAGTCGCTGGGGCTGAGCGGCACCGAGACGTTCACCATCACCGGTGTCACCGCGCTCAACGACGGCTCGACTCCGCGTACCGTGCGGGTCTCCACCGACAGCGGCGTGGAGTTCGACGCGGTGGTGCGGATCGACACCCCGGGTGAGGCGGACTACTACCGGCACGGCGGCATCCTGCAGTACGTGCTGCGGCGCATGATCGCCAGCTAGGCGACGAATGTCGAAGGGCTCCCTCCCCGACGGGGAGGGAGCCCTTCGTTCGTCCGACCGAGGGCGCTGGGCCCGCCGTCACCCGACGGCGCGACCACGGGCCTCCCGGATCTTCATCGCGTGCTCCACCACGGTGATCAGCACCTCCTTGACCGACTCCCGGTTGCGGGCGTCGCAGAGCAGCACCGGCACCTCGGGATCGAGGTTCAGCGCGGCCTGCACCTCGTCGAGGCGGTACGAGCGCGACCCCTCGAAGCAGTTCACCGCGACCAGGAACGGCGTACCCCGCCCCTCGAAGTAGTCGATGGAGGGGAAGCAGTCGGCCAGCCGGCGGGTGTCCGCCAGCACCACCGCGCCGATGGCACCGAGCGCCAGTTCGTCCCAGACGAACCAGAACCGGTCCTGACCCGGTGTGCCGAACAGGTACAGCACCAGGTCCTCGCTGACCGTGATCCGGCCGAAGTCCATCGCCACCGTGGTGGTCTGCTTCGCCTCGACGCCGGAGAGGTCGTCGATGCCGACCCCCGTCTCGGTCAGGACCTCCTCGGTCCGCAGCGGGCGCGTCTCGCTGACCGCCCCGACCAGCGTGGTCTTGCCGACCCCGAAGCCGCCGGCGATCAGGATCTTGATCGCTGTGGGCAGGGCGACCGCTCCCGGCGGCCGCTCAGAGTGCCCGTAGTCCATTGATAACCGCCTCGAAAATGCTGTGATCGGGTATGCCGACGGTGGTGTGCGGCTCGCGAATCCGCACCAGGCTGCGCGCCACCAGATCGCCGAGCAGGACCCGCACGGTGCCCACCGGCAGGTCCAGGTGTGCCGCGATCTCGGCCACGGACTGAATCCGCTGACACAGGCCGACGATCGCCAGGTGTTCCGGGCCAAGCCCGATCTCCGGGGAGACGTCCGTGCGGGTCGCCGTCACCAGGGAGATCAGGTCGAACGTGCCGGTGACCGGACGGGCCCGGCCGCCGGTCACCGCGTACGGACGGACAACCGGACCGGCGTGGTCGTCCACCCACTGGTGGTCCGCGGACTCTCCCTGCACCGTCATCCGGGTTACTTCTCCCCGCCGGTCTGCTCGACGGACCGGGACGGCGACGCCACGTACTTGCCGACCCTGGTGACCAGCATCGCCATCTCGTAGGCGATCAGACCCACGTCGGCGTCCTCGGTGGCCAGCACCGCGAGACAGGCGTTGCGGCCGGCGGCTGTGACGAACAGGAAGGACGACTGCATCTCGATGATTGTCTGCTGGACCTGCCCGCCACCGAACCGCTTGCCCGCGCCGCGGGCCAGGCTCTGGATGCCGGCTGCCATCGCCGCCAGGTGCTCGCCGTCGTCGCGGCTGAGCCCCTGCGACGAGGCCATCAGCAGACCGTCGGCGGACAGCGCCACCGCATGTTCGGCCTGCTTGACCCGGCCGACGAGGTCGTCCAGCAACCACGTCAGGTCGGCACTCGAAGCCGTCTTCTGCGCCACTTCGTCGTCCTCTTCTCCCCGGCTCTTCGCCGTGCTCATCTGGGCCTGATCAGCGCTGACCTGGTATGACGGGCCAGCGACGCGGATCAGGTCGCCTGTTGGTCGGCGCCGTCGGACCCGTCCTCGGCACGCCGGCCCCCATCGAGCAACCTAGCGGCGTCGGAGCGTCCGCGCCGGGTGCCCGTCTGGTACGAACTCATCATGCGGCGAACCTGTTCTGGTTCGCGGATCACGTCCTCGCCGGCGTCGGCCGCCCCGGGCTCGTCGCGCAGCGCCGGGGCGAGACTGGCCTGCCGTACCCGGACCGGCAGGCCCGACTCGGTACGTCCCAGGTCGGACTCGGCCGTCGTCGACGTACCCGGCTCGGGCGGGGTCGCCGTGGCGGCCCAGCCCGGAGTGTGGTCGTCGCCTCGTGGCGTGGTGGCCCACTCCGGCTGCTGACCGGCACCCCAGCCGTTGGCCGGGCCGGAGGTCGGCTGGCCGGAGGTCGGTTGGGCGGTGGCCCAGTCGGGCTGCCCGGACGTGGGCTGGTGGGGCGCGGGCTGCTGGGGCGTCCACTCCGGCTGTTGGGGGGCGTCCGATGTGGCGGGGGCGCCCCAGGCCGGGTTCGGCTGTCCGCCGGTGGCCCAGGCGGGCTGGTCCGGAGTGGACTGCGCGGCGGGCGTCGCCCAGGCCGGTGGGGCCTGCTCGGCCTGGCCCGGCCACTGCTGCTGAGCCTGGTCCCAGTTGCCGGGGGGCGGGGAGTCCGCCTGTCGGGTCGCCTGCGCGCTGCCCCACTGGGTGCCCTGCTGGTTCGCCCAGGAAGGCGCGGGTGCGTCGGGTCGCGCGGGCGGTGGGGGTGCCCAGCCGAGGTCGGGGGCGGTTGCGCCGTACCCGCCGTCCGGCTGAGCCGATCGGTCGCCGTATGGCGCCGGTCCGCCGCCCGGCGGCGCCTCGTCCGGCTCCTGGCCGGGGCGGTGCGGGCCCTCGGACGTCATGTGTGCCCCTCCTCCATCACATGTCGGCCGCCGTCGCCGATGGTCTCGGCAGGGCAGCCGGCGGTGCCGGCGTGCCGGCCGTGCCGGCTCCCCGCACCGTATCCCGGTGGCCGCCGATGGGCTCCCGGGGAGCGTTCGTCGTCACCGTCCGTTGTCGATCGGTGTCGAGGTGCTTCTATCGCCTCGACCTCTCTCGGCCGTGGACGACGACCGTGCCCCACCGTACCGGGCGCTGCGGCGGGGCGGTATCCCGGTGTCAATGGCCGGTCGAACGCCGACGACCCGCCCGGGTCACCCGGGCGGGTCGTCGATCTGGAGGAGGTGGTTAACGTCGTGTGGCGTCAGTGCATGTGACGCTGGGCGATGACGAGGATCTCGTCACGGACCGCGGGCGAGTTGGCCGAACGCAGGGCCCGCTCGATGGCACGGGCGCGGCGGCTGGCGTCGCGGCGGCTACGGATTCGCTCGATCATGCTCATGGGGGTTCTCCTCCTGCTATTCGGTTGTCGGCCCCTCGATGCCTCTATTCAACCGCACGCAGGGCGCAAATTCCAGCGATTAGAAGGTGAGCTGAGCCACCAGCCTACGAATCATAGGTCGACTGCCTTCTGTGAAGAGGGTTTCGTCAACCAACGGCAACGGCCGGTGTGCCGGGCGTTCACCCGTGGCACACCGGCCGTCGTGGCGCCGATCAGGTCCAGGCGAGCAGCGCCGCCTCCGGGTCGGCGAGGAAGTCGCCGATGTCGCGCAGGAACTTCGAACCCAGCTCACCGTCGATGATGCGGTGGTCGAAGGAGAGGCCGAGCGTGGTGACCAGACGCGGCTTGACCTTGCCCTTGTGCACCCAGGGCATCTCCCGGACCGCACCGAAGGCCAGGATCGCCGACTCACCCGGCGGCAGGATCGGCGTACCGGTGTCCACCCCGAACACGCCGACGTTGGTGATGGTCAGGGTGCCGCCGGACATGTCGGCCGGCGAGGTCTTCCCGGCCTTGGCGGTCTGCACCAGGCCGGTCAACGCGTCGGCCAGCTCGCGCAGCGTGAGTCGACCGGCGTCCTTGACGTTCGGGACGATCAGGCCCCGCTCGGTGGCCGCCGCGATACCGAGGTTGACGTACTCCTTGACGACGATCTCGTCACCGGCCCACGTCGAGTTGACCATCGGGTGCCGCTTGACCGCCAGCAGCACCGCCTTGGCGACCAGCAGCAACGGCGAGACGCGTACGTCCCGCCACTCCCGCCGCCCGCGCAGCCGGTCCAGCGCCTTCATCGCCCGGGTCACGTCCACGGTCAGGAACTCCGTGACGTGCGGTGCGGTGAACGCGGACCGGGACATGTTCTCGGCGGTGAGCTTGCGTACCCCCTTGACCGGGATGCGCTGCTCGCGGTCGGCGCCGAAGCTCGCCGCCGCCGTGCCCGGGGCGCTGACCGTGAGCGGCTCCGCCGCGGCCGGTGCCGCCGCCCGCTGCACGTCCTCGCGGGTGATCGAACCCGACGGCCCGGACCCGGTCAGGGTGGCGAGGTCCACGCCGAGGTCCTTGGCGAGTTTGCGCACCGGCGGCTTGGCCAGCACCGCACCCGCGAGCCGACCGTTGCCGTTCACCGTCGGGGCCGGCGCCACCGGAGCCGCCACGGGCGTGACCGGTGCCGGTGCGACCGGGGCGGCGGTGGCCTGCGCCGGGACGACGCCCTTGCGGGGACGGCGTTTGGCCGTGGTGGTCCGTGGGCCGTATCCGACCAGGACGGCGGTCCGGCCGCCCGGTGCCGGGCCGCCGATCAGGCCCGGTTCCACCGCGCCCTCGGCGGGTGCCACCTCGACGGCGGCCAGCGAGGCCGCCGAGGGGGTGGGCAGGTCGTCGGCGGGCGCGCCGGTCGTCGAGGACGCGATCGGCCCGGCGCCCGGGTCGGTGTCGATCGCGATGATCGGCGCACCGACCTCGACCGTGGTGCCCTCCGGGTGGAAGATCGCGTGCACCTGACCGGCCCACTTCGCCGGGATCTCCACCGCCGCCTTGGCGGTCTCCACCTCGACGATCGGCTGGTTCAGCTCGATGGTGTCGCCCACCTTGACCAGCCAGCCGAGGATCTCGCCCTCGGTCAGGCCCTCGCCCAGGTCGGGCAGGTTGAACTCCTTGATCCGGGACATGTCGCTCACCAGCCGAAGGAGCGGTCGACGGCGTCGAGCACCCGGTCGAGGTCGGGAAGGTAGTCCTCCTCCACCCGGGCCGCCGGGTAGGGGGTGTCGAAGCCGGCAACCCGCAGCACCGGGGACTCCAGTGAGTAGAAGCACTCCTCCGTGATCCGAGCCGCGATCTCCGCGCCGAGGCCCACGTTGGACGGTGCCTCGTGCACCACCACCGCGCGGCCGGTGCGCCGCACCGACTCGTACACCACGCCGAGGTCCAGCGGGGAGAGCGTGCGCAGGTCGATGACCTCCAGCTCGCGGCCGTCCTCGGCGGCGGCGGTCGCCGCGTCCAGGCAGGTCCGCACCATCGGGCCGTACGCGAGCAGGGTGACGTGGCTGCCGGACCGGACCACCCGCGCCGAGTGCAGCGGGTACGCCTCGGACAGCGGGGCGTCCAGGTCGACCTGCCCCTTCTCCCAGTAGCGCCGCTTCGGCTCCAGGAACACGATCGGGTCGTCCGAGGCGACGGCCTGCTGGATCATCACGTACGCGTCCTGCGGGTTGGCGCAGGAGACGACCTTCAGCCCGGCGGTGTGCGCGAAGTACGCCTCGGGCGACTCCGAGTGGTGCTCCACCGCGCCGATGCCGCCGCCGAACGGGATCCGGATCACCATCGGGATGTTCAGCTTGCCGCGCGAGCGGTAGTGCATCTTCGCCACCTGCGACACGATCTGGTCGTACGCCGGGTAGACGAAGCCGTCGAACTGGATCTCGCAGACCGGGCGGTAGCCGCGGATGGCCAGACCGACCGCGGTGCCGATGATGCCCGACTCGGCCAGCGGGGTGTCGATGACCCGCTGGTCGCCGAAGTCCTTCTGCAATCCGTCGGTGATCCGGAAGACGCCGCCGAGCTTGCCGACGTCCTCGCCCATGATGACGACCTTCGGGTCGTTCTCCAGGGCGCGGCGCAGACCGGTGTTGAGGGCCTTGCCGAGGGTGAGCGTCTCCGTGGCCATCAGTGCGCGCTCCCCTCGAACGACTCCAGGTACCGGCTGAACTCCGCACGCTGCTCGTCCAGCAGCGGCGAACCGTTGGGGTAGACGTGCTCGAAGAGCGTGGTGGGCTCCGGGTCCGGCATGGCCAGCACCCGCTCCCGCAGATCCACGGCCTCGCGACGGGCCTGCTCGTCGACCTCGGTGAAGAAGCCGGCGTCGGCGATCTGCTCGCGCTCCAGGAAGGCCTTCACCCGGGCGATCGGGTCCTTGGCCTGCCAGGCCTCGACCTCGCTGGCGATCCGGTAGCGGGTCGGGTCGTCGGAGGTGGTGTGCGCCCCCATCCGGTAGGTGTACGCCTCGATCAGGCTCGGGCCCTGCCCGTGCCGGGCGTTGTCCAGCGCGTGCCGGGTCACCGCGTACGTGGCCAGCACGTCGTTGCCGTCCACCCGGATGCCGGGGAAGCCGAAGCCGGCGGCGCGCCGGTACAGGGGGATGCGGGTCTGCCGTTCCAGCGGCTCGGAGATGGCGTACTGGTTGTTCTGGCAGAAGAACACCAGCGGGGCGTTGAACACGCCGGCCCAGACGAACGACTCGTTGACGTCGCCCTGGCTGGTGGCGCCGTCACCGAAGTACGCGATGACCGCCTCGCCGTCGTCGGTGCCGGTCTTGCCGTCCATCGCGACGCCCATGGCGTACCCGGTCGCGTGCAGGGTCTGCGCCCCGATGACGATCGTGTACATGTTGAACTTGAACTCGTTCGGGTCCCAGCCGCCCTGGTCGACTCCCCGGAACAGGCTCAGCGGCATGATCGGGTCGATGCCCCGGCAATAGAGCACGCCGTGCTCGCGGTAGGTCGGGAATGCCATGTCCTGGGTGCGCAGCGCCCGACCGGAGCCGACCTGGGCCGCCTCCTGGCCGAGCAGGCTCGCCCAGATGCCCAACTCGCCCTGACGTTGCAGGGCCGTCGCCTCGGCGTCCAGCTTCCGCACCAGCACGAGGTCGCGATAGAGGCCGCGGTACTCCTCGTCGGTGAAGTCGACGCGGTACTCGACGCCGTCCGGGCCGGTCACACTGTCGACGCGCGCACCCTCGGGGGTGAGCAGTTGTACGAGTTCCGGGTCGCCGGTCGCGGCTTTCCTGGATCGGGGTGCGGCTCGCCGGCCGCGGGGGCCGGCCCCGGGGTCGCCCTTTGCCATCCGTCTCTCCCTGTCGTGTCTGCGTCGGCACCGGGGGGTCACCCGGCCGCGCGACTCGTGCGCCGGCCCCGGCTGGTGCCGGGATCGGTTCCTGGCGGCCACGCTCAGCCCCGGTGGGGGTTGCCGCGCGGCGTGAGCCGGATTCTTGACCGAACCCGGTTCGGGAGCGCCGACGCCCAGTCGCGCCTACCGCGTGGGTGCGCGGAGGTCCCGGCTGCGCTGCCGTCGTGGCTCCATATTCGCATCAGAGGTGAGTCGTCCCACACTCCACCTGCCCCGCGTCTCAGGACGGGTCCGCTTCGTTACCTGAAATACCGGAGTGCCGGGTCGAACGACGCGCGACCGATCCGGTGATGGTTTGCCACCATTCGGGCAGATAAGCGTGTCGACACGCGGTGTGGGGTTGGCTGACGCAGAGTCACTGAACCACGCTGGTCGCGCGGGCCTCCGAAGCAGCTCAGGCGGTCCGCCGGGGCCGCGTCGACGGCCCCGGCCAGGGGTCGACGACGAGGAGTGCGTGGTGTCCGAACCAGGTGAGGGGCCCGGGGGGCCGATCCTCGGCCGGCACCGGGCACCCGGCGGCTACCGCCGGGTGGTGGGCGCCCACCGTGCCGCGCGAGCCGCAACGCCGACGCGGGGTTACCTACTGACCGTGGCGCTGCTCGCCGGGACGGCCTCGATGCCGGTGCTGGCCGCGATCAGCACCGGCTCGGCGACGGTCGGCAGCACCGCACTGCCGGGCAGCAGCACGCCGCCGTTCATCCCGACGCCCTCGGTCGGCCCGGTGGTGATCCCGCCGCCGCCCGCCGGCACCCCGACGACCGGGGTACCCGCGCTGCCGTCGGTCGGCCCGACCACCCCGCCGGGCGACCCCGGGCCGGATCGGCTCCCGATGCCGGCCGCCCTGCCGTTCGCGCCACAACCTGTCTCGTATACACATCGGACGCTGACGACGACGGCGTAGGTGTAGATCT
>NZ_SISL01000189.1:0-10912 GCF_004307965.1 Verrucosispora sp. SN26_14.1
GCCGCCGACCCGGTCGCGTCCGCACCGCGTCCGGCCGCCATGGACGACTCGCCGATGGAGATCCGGAACCGGTTGACCGCGCTGCGGGCCGGGACGCTCCGCAGCCAGGGCGACCGGCCGACACCACCGACCCGGTCCAGCGACGACACCACGACCGAGCCTTGGGGGGCCCGTGAAGGTTGACATCCAGAGCGATCCACACCAGTTGAACTGGCTGCTGGCGAACTTCGTCCGGCAGACGGACGGGGTGCGCGACGCGGTCGCCGTCTCGTCCGACGGGTTGCTCATCGCCGTCTCCACCGGACTCAACCGGGGTGCCGGCGACCAGCTCGCCGCGATCGTGTCCAGCATGGCCAGCCTGGCCCGGACCGCCTCCCGCAAGTACGACTTCGACGGCCTCAAACTCATCATGATCGAGATGAGGCGCGGCTTCCTGCTGGTGTCGGCGATCAGCGACGGCAGCTGCCTGGGGGTGCTCGCCGACGGCGACTGCGACCTGGGCCTGGTCGGCTACGAGATCTCGCTGCTGGCCGACCGGTTCGGCACCATGCTGACGCCGGCGTTGATCTCCGAGTCGAGACGAGTGCTGCCCCGGTGAGCGGTGCCGGACCGCGGCTGCCCGACCCGCGGATGATCCCGTACTGGAGCGCGGCACCGGCACCGGTCGGCCCGGCTCCCGAGCCGCCGCCGCCCGCACCGGAGTCGTCCGACGCGGAGGCGGTACGCCCGTTCCTGCTCACCGGCGGACGTACCCGCCCGGTCCAGGACGGGCTGCGGGTGGAGACGCTGCTCTCCGCCCAACCGGCGGCACTCTCCGCGCCGCTGCGTTTCGAGGCCCGTCGGATCGTCGAGTTGTGCCAGCGGCCGATCACCGTGGCCGACCTGGCGGTGGCGCTGCGGGTGCCGCTCGGCGTCACCCGGGTGCTGGTGGCAGATCTGCTCAGCGAGGGCTACCTGCGCCGTGAGGAACAGGGCGAGCTCTCCGTCGCCATGATCGAGAGGATCAGGGACCGTGTCCGCGCTCTCTAGCCAGCCGCCCACACCCACCGCGGTCAAGATCGTGGTGAGCGGGGGGTTCGGCGTCGGCAAGACCACCTTCGTCGGTGCGGTGTCGGAGATCGAGCCGCTCGTCACCGAGGCAGACCTGACCGAGGTCTCGGTGGGGGTCGACGACACCTCGGTGGTGGCCGGCAAGACCACCACCACCGTGGCCCTGGACTTCGGCCGGATCAGTCTCGACGAGTCCCTGCTGATGTACCTGTTCGGCACGCCCGGACAGGACCGGTTCGCCTTCCTCTGGGACGACCTGGTGGACGGCGCGCTGGGCGCGGTCGTGCTGATCGACACCCGGCGGATCGAGGACTGCTTCCCGGCCATCGACTACTTCGAGGACCACCACATCCCGTTCCTGCTGGCCGTCAACACGTTCGAGGCGACCCGCCGCTTCGCGCTGGCCGAGGTGCGGGAGGCGCTCGGCGTCGCGGACGACGTGGTGCTGGTGGAGTGCGACGCGCGTCAGCGGGAGTCGGTCAAGCAGGTGCTCGTCGCGCTCACCGAGGTGGTGCTGGCGCAACGCCTCGCGCGGGCCGGCGTCGGTCGCTGACCAGCGGACGGCAGCACCCCTGCGGCACGGCACCCCGGCGGCACCGCAGCCCCTCCGGCACCTCGGCCGGGCGCAACGACGAAGAGGAGAAGAGGCAGCGATGCAGAGATCAGGGTGGACCAGGGCGGTGGCCCTCGCCTGCGTGGCCGCACTGGCACTGACCGGCTGCGCGGCCGACATCCAGCCCCGGATCGCGCCGCCGGGGCCACCGGAGCGGACCGAGTGCGGCACGCTGACGCTGGCCAACCTGCCGTGGATCGGGTACGAGGCGAACCTCGCGGTGATCGGCTACCTGGCCAAGAACCGGCTCAACTGCACGGTGGTGGTCAAGGACCTCACGGCGGAGGAGGCCTGGGAGGAGGTCGCCGCCGGCAGCACCGACGTCATCCTGGAGAACTGGGGCCGCGAGGGCCTGAAGAAGAAGTACATCGACGAGGAACGCAAGGCCGTCGAGCACGGCATGACCGGCAACCAGGGCGTCGTCGGCTGGTACGTGACGCCGTGGCTGGTCGAGCAGCACCCGAACATCACCAACTGGCGGAACCTCAACGACTACGCCTACCTGTTCCGGACGCCCACCTCCGGCGGTCGGGGTGTCCTGCTCAACGGCGACCCGTCGTACGAGACCAACGACCGGGCGTTGATCCGCAACCTGAAGCTGAACTACACGGTCACCACCGTGGGCAGCGAGGACAAGCTCATCGAGGCGTTCCGGGAGGCGGAGCGCGACCGTCGGCCGGCGATCGGCTACTTCTACGCGCCGCAGTGGTTCCTCGCCGAGGTCGACCTGGTGCACGTCAAGCTGCCGCCCTACACGCCGGGCTGTGACGTGGACCCGGAGAAGGTGGCCTGCGACTACCAGCCCTACGACCTCGACAAGATCGCCAACCGGGAGTTCGCCGAGTCCGGCAACCCGGCCGCCGACCTGGTCAAGAACTTCCAGTGGACCAACGCCCACCAGAACGAGGTGGCCCGCTACCTCACGGTCGACGAGTTGTCCCACGACGAGGCGGCCAAGAAGTGGCTCGACGCCAACCCGGACGTCTGGCAGGACTGGCTGCCCGCCGACTGAGTCGGCCCACCCGGTGGAACGCGTCCCGCTCCGCCGCCGGACACCGGTCGACGGCGTGACCCGGTACCCCGGGCCACGCCGTCGACCGGTCAGCGCGGCGGGTCCCGGGCGGCTAGAGTCCGACCTCGTGCATCCTCCCGAGGTGAGCGTCGCGAGCCCGGCGGACCGGACGCCGGTAGTCGACGCCCTGGTGGCCGCGTTCAGCACGGATCCCGTGGTGCGCTTCTTCTTCCCCGACGACGAGACCTACCCTCGGTCGGCCGCCGTCCTCTTCGGACACCTCTTCGACAAGCAGGTCGTCAAGGGCACCGTCTGGACGGTCGAGCAGGGTGCCGCGACCGCCATCTGGGAGCCGCCGGTGGCCGGCACGGCCGTCCTCGACGACGGCCGCCGCCCGGCCCTGCCCGACGACGTGCTGCGCCGGGTGCACGCCTACGACCAGGCGCTGCGTGCCGTCCTGCCCCACCATCCGCACTGGTACCTGGGCATCCTCGGCACCCACCCGGCCCATGCGGGCCGCCGGTTGGGGCGTGCCGCGATGAGTGCCGGGCTGCGGCGGGCCGCCGAGGCGGGGCTCCCCGCCGTGCTGGAGACCGGCAACCCGGTCAACGTGGAGATCTACCGGCGTGCCGGCTGGGAGTTGGTCGACACGCTGACCGACCCGATCCCGGTCTGGGTGATGCGACGGTAACCCGGGCCCACCCGCTTCACCCGGGCCCATCCGCTTCACCCGGGCCCATCCGGGCCCTCAGCAGGCCCATGCTCCCGCCTCCACCGCAAGATCACGCTCGATCCGGGATCGAGTGGTCATCGTCGCGTTCGGATACCACTCGATCCGGGATCGAGCGTGATCTTCGGTAGGCGGGCGCTTCTCCGGCTGCCGGTGGGAGATCTGTGCCGGTGACCAGCTCGGTGTCATCCGAGCTGTCAGACTCGCCTGCGAGAAGCGATAGCGCCAGGCCGCCGACCGGCACACTCCAGACTCACCACCGGTGATGTCGGTCTGCGACCTCGCCGATCATGGAGTTGTGGCCTTGACTTAAGCCGCTTATCGTGGCATTTCGCCTACCACAACTCCATGATCGGCGGGGGCGGGCGGGGGTTCACACGCCGATGGTCATCAGTCGGACGGCCCGACGGAGTCGGCAGTCGGGGCGGCGCGGGTCGGTTGGGGCGGAGTCAGGCGTCGGGCGGTGCCGTCGTGGCGCGGTGGGCGGCGGCGAGGCGCTTCGGCGCGCGGGCGAACCACGCCTCCGTGATGATCTCGGTCAGTTCGGCCCCGTCGATCCGGTCCAGCCGCACCAGCACCGCCGGGTAGCCGTCGAGGTGCGGCGTCGTCAGGTAGACGGCCGGGTCGTCCGCGAGCAGTGCCTCCTTGACGCCGAGGTCGGCGACCCGTACGCCGAGGATCGGGCCGGTCGGCGCGGACGGTCCGAGCGCGTCGAGGTCGGCTCGGCGCAGCGGGCGCTCCCACACGAACGACTTGTCCCGTACGGTCCAGGCGGGCAGACCGTCGTAGGAGGGGCGCTCACCGGTCTCCGGCAGGCTCAACGCGATCCGACGCACGTCATCCCAACTCGCCACCGCCCGACCATACGCCCCGGCCGGGATCGACGGTGGGCACGCGCCGGTCGCGCCCGGCGTGTCGGGGCCCTTGCCCGGGTCCTTCTCGGCAGCGACACACCGCGTTCGTCGGAAAGCGAACGGTGACCTTCGCCGTATCGTGCTCCTGCGTGGACGGTCATAATGGGCGGCATGGTTGCCTGGGAGTACGCCCTGCTGGTCCGCCGTTACCAGGGACAGGGCCGCAATTTCCATGTGTCGTTCGTCTGGTACGGCCCGGACGGATCGCGTAAGGACGTCACCGCGTACGGCGACACCGCCGTGGCGCACCTCAACCGGTACGGCCGGGAAGGCTGGGAACTGGTCACCGCCGCCGAGGACGTCAACAACGTCCAGGGCAGCACCGAGGTGCACCGATACCACCTCAAGCGTCCACTGAACTGAGCCCACTCCACCGTCGGTCGACCACCGCCCGGGAACGCGTTGACGGCGCGTCCCGGGCGTCGTCACGCTTGTCGACAGATGTCGATGCATGCGCGTCGGCCGGTCTGTTGCAGGGGGTAACCATGCGCAAACGCAGGATCCTGGCGCCGCTGGCGGCGCTCGCCACGGTGGGCGCGGCTCTGGTGGTCGGTGCGGCACCGGCTCAGGCTGATCCGCCCGGCGGCACGCTGCGCGGGGTGTACTACAGCTACGACTTCTGCCGCTCGTACGGCTTCACCGGCGCCGCCGAGGGACGATGGGACTGGTGGTACTGCGAGCAGAGCTACGCCCCGCAGAGCGCCCAGTGGTTCCTCTGGACGTTCGACTACTCCTGATCGTCCCGGTGCGCGTCGGGCCGGTGCACCGGCCCGACGCGCCTGCGTCGTCAGCCCAGGTCGACGTTCGGGTACAGCGGGAATCCGGCCAGCAACTCGCCGGCCTGCCGGCTGACCTTGTCCGCCAGCGCCGGGTCCAGCACGTACTTGGCCTTGGAGGCGGTGCCGTCCGGGTTCGCCCCGGCGCTGGTCTGGCTGAGCACCGTGTGGATCAGCTCGGCGGTGCCGTCCATCTCGGCCGTGCCCAGCCCGCGCGTGGTCAACGCGGGCGTGCCGATCCGGATGCCGGAGGTGTACCAGGCGCCGTTGGCGTCCTGCGGCACCGCGTTGCGGTTGGTCACGATGCCCGAGTCCAGCAGCGCCTGCTCGGCCTGCCGGCCGGTCAGCCCGTAGCCGGTGACGTCGATGAGCACCAGGTGGTTGTCGGTGCCGCCGGTGACCAGCGTGGCGCCCCGACGCAGCAGCCCGTCGGCCAGCGCCTGGGCGTTGTCGACGATCCGCTGGGCGTAGGCGGCGAAGTCGGGGCGGCGCGCCTCGGCCAGCGCGACCGCCTTGGCCGCCATCACGTGCGGCAGCGGCCCGCCGAGCACCATCGGGCAGCCCCGGTCCACCTGGTCGGCCAGCTCCGGGCCGCAGAGCACCATGCCGCCGCGTGGGCCGCGCAGTGACTTGTGCGTGGTGGTGGTGACGATGTGCGCGTGCGGCACCGGGTCGAAGTCGCCGGTGAAGACCTTGCCGGCGACCAGACCGGCGAAGTGGGCCATGTCCACCATGAAGGTGGCGCCGACCGAGTCGGCGATCTCCCGCATGATCCGGAAGTTCACCTTGCGCGGGTACGCCGAGTAGCCGGCGACCAGCACCAGCGGCCGGAACTCGCGGGCCGCCTCCGCGACCCTGTCGTAGTCGACCAGCCCGGTGGCCGGGTCGGTGCCGTAGCTGCGCTGGTCGAACATCTTGCCGGAGATGTTCGGCCGGAAGCCGTGGGTGAGGTGGCCGCCGGCGTCCAGCGACATGCCGAGCATCCGCTGGTCGCCCAGCTCCCGGCGGAGCGCGAACCAGTCCTGCTCGGTGAGGTCGTTGACGTGCCGGGCCTGCGCCCGCTTGAGCGCGGGGGACTCCACCCGGTCGGCCAGGATCGCCCAGAACGCCACCAGGTTGGCGTCGATGCCCGAGTGCGGCTGCACGTATGCGTGCGACGCGCCGAACAGCTCCCGGGCGTGCTCGGCGGCGAGCGCCTCGACCGTGTCGACGTTCTGGCAGCCGGCGTAGAACCGGCGCCCCACCGTGCCCTCGGCGTACTTGTCGCTGAACCAGTTGCCCATCGCCAGCAGGGTGGCCGGCGAGGCGTAGTTCTCGCTGGCGATCAGCTTGAGCGACTCGCGCTGGTCGACCAGCTCCGCCCCGATGGCGTCGGCCACCCGGGGCTCGACGGCGCGGATGACCTCCAGCGCGCTGCGGAAAGCGGCGGATTCGGCGTTCGGCGGCATGCGACCTCCTGGTGACGTGCGGAAGGCCCAGGCGCTCGGCGTGCGTCCTCATGACGGGGCCGCTTCCCGATGGTGCTCCATCTCGACGCGCCAGTCACGGCCCCCGCCGATCCTAGCGGGTGGGCTCTCCGGCCCCGCGCACACCGGGTCGGACCCGCCCCGACCGGCCCCGCGAGGTCGCCACCGCGCCGGCCGTACGCGTCGTACGCTCGGCAGATGGCGACCTCGGCCGAGGAGATCCAGGTAGGGCGGCGGACGGTGCGCGTCTCCAGCCCGGACAAGCCGTACTTCCCGGAGCGCGGGCTGACCAAGCGCGACGTGGTGCGCTACTTCCTCGCCGTCGGCGACGGCATCCTGCGCGCGCTCAAGGACCGGCCGACCATGCTCGAACGCTGGCCGCGCGGCGTGTTCGAGGGGGCGACGATCGCCACCCGGCAGGACAACCGGGGCGACGCCTTCTATCAGAAGCGCGTGCCGGCGGGCGCGCCCGACTGGGTGGGCACCGCCCACATCACGTTCCCCAGCGGGCGCAGCGCCGACGAGGTCGCGCCGGGGGAACTGGCGGTGGTGATCTGGGCGGTCAACCTGGGCACACTGCGGTTCCACCCGTGGCCGGTGAACCGGGCCGACGTCGAGCGGCCGGACCAGCTCCGGATCGACCTGGACCCGCTGCCCGGGGTGGGGTTCGACCAGGTCGTCCCGGTGGCGCACGAGGTGCGTGGCTTCCTCGACGAGCTGGGCCTGGCCGGGTTTCCGAAGACCACCGGCGGGCGCGGCCTGCACGTGTACGTCCCGATCGAGCCCCGGTGGAGCTTCGGCGACTGCCGCCGGGCGGTGCTGGCGCTCGGCGGCGAGATGCGGCGGCGCCGGCCGGACCTGGTCACCACCACCTGGTGGCGGGACCAGCGGGACCGACCGGTCTTCGTCGACTACAACCAGATGGCCCGGGACCACACGATGACCTCGGCGTACTCGATCCGGCCGACGCCTGCGGCGCTGGTCTCCGCCCCGCTGGACTGGGCCGAGCTGGACGACGTACGGCCGGAGGACTTCGACGTGACCACCATGCCCGCCCGGTTCGCGGAGCGGGGCGACCCGCACGCCGGTCTGGACGGGCCACGGTTCTCGCTGGACCCGCTGCTGGAGCTGGCCGACCGGGAGGGGCTGGCCGCGCCGCCGGAACGCTGAGCGGCGGTCAGGCCCACGGGCTGCGGACGCCGTCGTATTCCTCGAAGACCAGCCAGCTCCGGGTGGACAGCACCCCGGAGATGCGCTGGACCCGGTCCAGCACCACGTCCCGCAGGGTGGCGTTGTCCGGTGCCCGGACCAGGGCGAGTACGTCGTGTTCGCCGCTGAGCAGCGCCACGTGCTCGACGTAGCGCACCCGGGCCAGCTCCGCCGACACCTCCCGCCAGGTGTTCTGCTGGATGGTCAGGGCGATGTACGCCGAGGTGCCCAACCCGGCCGGCTCCGGCGCGACCCGGGCGGCGAACCCGGTGACCACCCCGTCGCGCAGCAGTCGCTCCATGCGCGCGTACGCGTTGGTGCGGGACACGTGCACCCGCTCGGCGAGCGTCCGGACGGAGATCCGCCCGTCCCGGGTCAGTTCGTCCAGGATCCGTCGGTCCACCTCGTCCAACCCTGGTGCCGTTCGTCCCGTGCCACCCCGCAGGGGCACTGTGTCAGCGGTCTCCTGGCTCACCCGAGCCTCCCATCAGTGCCATACATCCCGCCTTCACCGGCCATCTTGAGTCAATCATCCGACCAAAGGAGCATAGGTCCACCACACGTCCAGGAGGTTCCGCCGTGACGACCACCCCTCAGGCGGCCCGCAGGGCAACCCCGCGGAAGCGCCGGTCGGCCACCCCGACCGCGCCCGACCCGGCCGCTGCCCTGCTTCCCCAGGCCGATCCGGTCCGGCTGCTCAATCCGGACGGCACCCTGCTGCCGTCCCGGGCCGACTATCCCGAGCCACCGGTGGCGACACTGCGCGAGATGTACCGCCGGATGGTCGTCGGCCGCCGGTTCGACGCGCAGGCCACCGCACTGACCAAGCAGGGCCGCCTCGCGGTCTACCCGTCCTCGCGAGGGCAGGAGGCGTGCCAGGTCGGCGGGGTTCTCGCGCTGCGCGAGGACGACTGGGTCTTCCCGACCTACCGCGAGTCGATGGCGCTGACCGCGCGGGGCATCGACCCGGTCGAGGTCCTCACCCTGCTGCGCGGCGACTGGCACTGCGGGTACGACCCGGCCGTGCGCCGCACCGCGCCGCAGTGCACCCCGCTCGCCACCCAGTGCGTGCACGCCGCCGGCCTGGCCTACGGCGAGACCTACCAGGGGCGGGACACGGTGGCACTGGTCTACGTCGGTGACGGCGCGACCAGCGAGGGCGACTTCCACGAGGGGGTCAACTTCGCCGCCGTGTTCAAGGCCCCGGTGGTCTACTTCGTGCAGAACAACCGGTACGCGATCAGCGTGCCGCTGTCCCGCCAGACCGCCGCCCCGTCACTGGCCTACAAGGGCGTCGGGTACGGCGTGCCGAGCGAGCAGGTCGACGGCAACGACCCGGTGGCCGTGCTCGCCGTGCTGGAGAAGGCGGTGGCGCACGCCCGCGCCGGCAAGGGGCCGTTCCTGGTCGAGGCGCACACCTACCGGATGGAGCCGCACACCAACGCCGACGACGCGACGCGCTACCGCGACGCCGACGAGGTGGAGGCGTGGCGGGACCGCGACCCGGTGGCCCGGCTGGAGGCGTACCTGCGCTCCCGTGAGGCCCTCGACGACGACGCCGTAACCGCCGTCGCGCAGGAGGCCGAGGAGTACGCGGCGGGGCTGCGCGAGCGGATGAACGCCGAACCCACCGTCGACCCGCTCACCCTCTTCGACCACGTCTACGCGCAGCCCACCCCGCAGCTCGTCGAACAGCGCGACCAGGTCCGCGCCGAGCTCGCCGCGCAGGAGGAGGACGCCTGATGGCCACCATGACCATGGCGAAGGCGCTCAACGCGGCGCTCGCCGACGCGCTGCTGGAGGACGATCGGGTCGTCGTCTTCGGCGAGGACGTCGGGCAACTCGGTGGCGTCTTCCGGATCACCGACGGACTACAGGCCCGCTTCGGCGACAAGCGCTGCTTCGACACCCCGCTGGCCGAGGCCGGCATCGTCGGCTTCGCGGTCGGACTGGCGATGTCCGGGCTGCGTCCGGTGGTGGAGATGCAGTTCGACGCGTTCGCGTACCCGGCGTTCGAGCAGATCGCCTCGCACGTGGCGAAGCTGCGCAACCGCACCCGGGGCGCGCTGAGCATGCCGATGGTGATCCGTGTGCCGTACGCGGGTGGCATCGGCGGCGTGGAGCACCACTGCGACTCGTCCGAGGCGTACTACGCGCACACCCCGGGCCTGAAGGTGGTCACCCCGGCGACCGTCGACGACGCGTACTCGCTGCTGCGGGAGGCGATCGACGACCCCGACCCGGTGGTGTTCATGGAGCCGAAGAAGCTCTACTTCACCAGCGCCGAGGCGGACCTGCCGACGCGGACCGCTCCGTTCGGCCGGGCGGTGGTCCGTCGGCCCGGCCGGGACGCCACCCTGGTCGCGTACGGGCCGGCGGTGCCGGTCGCGCTGGAGGCCGCCGAGGCCGCCCGCGAGGAGGGCTGGGACCTGGAGGTCGTCGACGTACGCACCATCGTGCCGTTCGACGACGCCACGATCGCCGACTCGGTCCGGCGTACCGGCCGCTGCGTGGTGGTGCAGGAGGCACAGGGTTTCGCCGGAGTCGGCGCGGAGATCGCCGCCCGGGTGCAGGAACGCTGCTTCCACGCGCTGCACGCGCCGGTGCTGCGGGTCTCCGGGCTGGACATCCCGTACCCGGCGCCGATGCTGGAGCACACGCACCTGCCCTCGGTCGACCGGGTGCTGGACGCGGTGGCCCGCCTCCAGTGGGACGACCAGCCGGACTCCCGCTGGCTCGCCGAGGTGCCGGCATGAGCGAGCGGAGCGAGCGAGTCATCGGGTGCGGTGCGGTGGAGTCTCGTGGCGGCACGCAGCGGAGCGGAGTGCCGGCATGAGCGAGCGGAGCGAGCGAGTCATCGGGTGCGGTGCGGTGGAGTCTCGTGGCGGCACGCAGCGGAGCGGAGTGCCGGCATGAGCGAGCAAGTCTTCTTCCTTCCTGACCTCGGTGAGGGGCTCGCCGAGGCGGAGATCGTGCAGTGGCGGGTCGCGGTGGGTGACGTGGTCACCGTGGACCAGACCGTGGTCGAGGTGGAGACCGCCAAGGCGGTCGTGGACGTGCCCTGCCCGTACGCCGGCCGGGTGGTGGCCCTGCACGGCGCGGAGGGCGAGGTGCGTCCGGTCGGCCAGCCGTTGATCACGGT
>NZ_SISL01000019.1:0-37157 GCF_004307965.1 Verrucosispora sp. SN26_14.1
ACAGGGCCTGCGCGGCGGCCAGGGCGGCCGGCACCACGGCGGCGCTGGGGTGCAGCACCGAGGGTAGGTGGGTGTCGTCGTAGTCCAGCGAGTGGGCCAGGACGCCGTTGCCGAACGCGGCCTGCGCGGCGGGTACCGCCTCGGGTAGGCCGACGACGTACGCCTGGGGGCGTCCCCCCTGTTCGGCGACGTGGTCGAGGGCGGCGTGGCTGGTGGGGAGCCGGTGCGCGGCGACGCACAGGCCGAGGATGTCCAGGACCCGCTGGCGCACGCTGGTGACGACCGGTGCGGGCAGGGGCGTGGTGCGGGCGTGGGCGGCGAACGCGGCGAGTTGCCGGGCGAGGGTCTGGTCAGGCATCGACGACCACCGCCAGCGGGCGTACGGGCGAGCCGGTGGCGCCGAAGATGGCCAGTGGCGAGAGTACGAACAGGAACTCGTGCACTCCGGCGGCGGCCAGTTCCTCCAGCGCCATGGTCTCGATGATGTAGACGCCGCGTTCGACCAGCAGCACCCGGTGCGCGGGCAGGACGCTGTGGCCGGCGCCGGGGCGCAGGCACTCGAAGGCGATGGTGTCCGCGCCGGCGGCGTGGATGCCCTGGTCGGCCAGCCAGGTGGCGCCGGCCTCGCCGACGCCGGGTACGCCGCTGTCGTGGCCGACGAAGCGGGTGCGGTCGTCGTCGCTGAACAGTCGGCCCCAGCCGCTGCGGATCAGTGCCACGTCGCCGGGGCGCAGCGGGGTGCCCTGCTGCTCGGCGGTGCGGGTCAGGTCCTGCGGGGTGATCTCGTAGCCGGCGGCGCAGCCCTGCGGGGTGCCCAGCGCGGTCGGCACGTCGAGCAGCACTCCACGGCGCACCATCGGGGCGATGGTGTGTGCGCCCAGGTCGGCGAAGCGTCCGCCGCGTCCGGCGGCGGCGGCGTCGGAGCCGTCGAACAGCCGGCCGTCCTGGGAGACGTGCGAGAAGGCGTCGATGTGGGTGCCGACGTGGGTGCCCATGGTGATGATGTCGTTGGCGGCGGAGCCGCCGTCGACGCGGACCGCGTCGCCGTGCCGACGTGGCAGGGCGTGCCAGAACGGCGGGTGGTTGGGCGACTGGGGCATGCCGATGCTCAGGCGACGGCCCAGGTCGTACACCCGGGTGCCGGCGGCGACGGCGGCCAGCAGCGCCTGGGTTCCGCTCGCCGGGTTGGTGGTGGTGCTCATGGTGGTCACGGCAATCCTTACCTTCGTGGTGGTGGCCGTCAGGCCACGATCTCCCGGTCGCGCAGGTCGGCGACGGTGTCGGGGGTGCAGCCGAGTTCGTTGACGAGGAGATCGTCGGTGTCGGCGCCGAGGGCCCGGCCGGTGAAGCGGATCCGGCCGGGGGTCTCGGACATCCGCCACAGGACGTTGTGCATCAGGACCTGACCGAAGTCGGGGTCGGGGACGTCGACGACCATCTCGGCGGCGCGGACGTGGTCGTCGGTGACGATGTCGCGGGCGTCGTAGACGGGCGCGACGGCGGCGCCGGCCTCGTCGAAGGCCCGCATGACCTCGTCGCGGGTGCGCTCGGCGATCCAGCCGCCGACGTAGGAGTCGAGCAGGTCGGCGTGTTCGGCGCGTTGGCGTCCGGAGGCGAACCACGGTTCGTCGATGACCTCGGGGTGTCCGACGAGGCGCAGCACCCGTTCGGCGATGGACTGGGCGCTGGTGGAGATCGCCACCCAGGAGCCGTCGCGGGTGCGGTAGGTGTTGCGGGGCGAGTTGTTGGTGGAGCGGTTGCCGTGCCGGTGGCCGATGATGCCGAGCTGATCGTAGACGGTGGGTCCGGGACCGACGGCCATCATGATCGGTTCGAGCAGGCTGAGGTCGACGACCTGGCCTTTGCCGCCGTTCTGTTGGCGGGCCCAGAGCGCGACCATGGTGGCGGAGGAGGCGGCGATGCCGCAGATGCTGTCGGCCAGGCCGAACGCGGGCAGGGTGGGTGGGCCGTTCTCGTCGCCGGTGAGGTGGGCGAAGCCGCTCATCGCCTCGGCGAGGGTGCCGAAGCCGGGCCGGTGCGCGTAGGGGCCGCGTTGGCCGAAGCCGGAGATGCGGACGACGACCAGCGCCGGGTTGATCTCCAGGAGCGTGTCGGGGCCGATCCCCCACCGTTCCAGGGTGCCGGGTCGGAAGTTCTCCACCAGCACGTCGGCGGTGGCGGCGAGGCGGCGCAGCAGGTCGGCGCCCTCCGGGGTGGACAGCTTGAGCCCGAGCGTGCGCTTGTTGCGGGAGATCTCCTTCCACCACAGCGGTACGCCGTCCTTGGCGTGGCCGTGTCCGCGCATGCTGTCGCCGGCGACGGGGTGTTCGACCTTGATGACGTCGGCGCCGTAGTCGCCGAGGATCTGGCAGCACAGCGGTCCGGCCAGGATCGTCGAGGCGTCGATGACGCGCAGGCCGGTCAGCGGTCCGTCGTGCACGGGAGCCCCCATTCCTATCGTTCGCATCAAGCGAACGGTGTTTCGCTCAGCAGAATAGTTTGTTGTCAGGTGTGGGGTCAACGCACGCCCCTCACCCCCCGGCGGCGCGCAGCGCCCGTCGGCCGCGCAGCACCACCCCGGCCGGGTCCGTGGTGTCGGTGACCAGCCGGCAGACGCGTACGTCGTGGAAGGCGACGTGCCGGCGCAGCAGTTTGACGAAGCTGCGGATCCGGCCGGACCAGACGGCCATCGACAGGTGGTCGTCGACGACCACCACGGCGTCCCAGCCGGCGCGGGGCGTGCGCCGCAGGACCGGCCAGGCCACTCCCGCCGCGAGGTGTTCGGCGGTGGCGTCCTCGTCGAACTCGTAGCGTTCGCGCCCGGGCACCAACTGCCGGAACGGGTGCAGGACCTCCGACAGCGGCGGGCCGCCGTCCGGGCGGGACGGGTCGGCGGTGAGCGTGGTGTCGGGTGGTCCGGCGAGCCCGGCGCCGGGCCCGAGGCGGGCGGCCAGCCAGATCGAGTCGGCCAGTTCGGCGCGGGTGAGCCCACCGCCGGAACCGGTCACTCGGTGCCGTCCGGCGGCAGCCGACGCCACAGTGCCTCGATCAGCCGCCGCCACTCACCCCGGTCCTGTGGGGTGAAGGCGCCGGAGGTGCGCAGGTGGACGGCGTCGAGCAGTTGGTCCACCGCCGGGGGATCCCACTCGCCACGCCGGGAGAGGTACTCCTGGATGAGTTCGGTGGATCCCTCCGCGCCGTCCGGGAAGTGCGCGGCGACCATCGAGGCGAGCCCCGCCTCGCCCGCCTCGGGCAGGCGCAGGCGCAGGCAGTGCCGCAGGAACGCCGCCGGGAAGTCGCGGTCCTCGCTGCACGTCATCACCACCAGCGGGAACTCGTGGCAGGCCACCCGTCCGCCGCGTACGGTGGCGGTCCGCCCCGGGTCGGCGGTGTGCACCGTCGCCTCCGGCGTGCGACCGGCGACCCGGACCAGCTCCGGGATCTCGAACCCACCGTCCTCGAAGACACTGCGCAACTGCTGCGGCAGGTCGATGTCACTCTGGTCCAGCTCGTCGATGAGCAACACCCGGGGCAGCCCGTACGGCAGCAGCGCGGTCCCGAGCGGTCCGAGGCGGACGTAGTCGCCGACCTGGGGCGGCGGAGCGTCCGGGCCCTGTGCCGCGGCCCGGCCGGTGGCCTGGACCAACCCGACGGCGTCGTAGTCGTACAACCCGTGGCGCAGGCTCACCTGGGTGGTCACCGGCCAGCGCAGCACCCGGCCGAGCCGCAGCTCCCGGGCGATCCGATAGGCCAGGCTGGACCGACCGGTCCCCGGGCGCCCGGTCACCAGCAGGGGCCGCCGCAGGTGCAGCGCGGCGTTGACCACGTCGACCTCGTACTCGTCTGCCGGGTGCGAGACGATCGGCTCGCCCAGCCGGCGGCCCAGCTCCGGGTCCTCCTGGGGCGGTGGTGGCTCGTCCGGACCGCCGTCGAAGGCCCGCCAGCGCGGCGGTGCCGGCCACCGTCGGTCGCGTTCGGCGGCGTCGACGGCGTGTCCGAGGCCGGTGTAGATGCGCCAGCCGATCGGCGCCCTGGTCGGGTCCGTCATCCGGTCACCTCCGGGGTGCCGTGGTGCGTGTCCAGTTCCGGTGTGCGGTACGGGTCGTCCCAGAGGACGACGAGGTGCCGGCCGTGGTGCCGCTCCTGCTCGGGCGGCGGGGCCTGTAACGCCGACAGGCGGGACCGTTTGGCAAGCTCCGGCAGGCGCACCACACCGGCGCGGGCGGTCATCGACCGGATCTCGTCCCAGAAGTCCGTGTCGGTGGGCGCGGTGCGGTGCCAGACGACCACCGGCAGGCCGGCCCGGAGCGCGGTCATGATCTCCTTGACGGTCGCCTCGGCATCGGTCGTGGGCGGTGCGCTGAGCACCACCGTGGCCAGGCTCTGGTCGGAGTTCAGGTCCGCCTCCATCCGGGTCAGGTAGCCGGGGCCGTCCGGCGCGCTGCGATAGAGCCCGCTGTTCCACGGCTCGGCCTGGAGCCGGTCCCAGCGCAGCAGCCACGCCCGACGCCAGGAGGTGGTGCGCAACCGGTCCAGGCTGCGCACCACGACCGGGTAGTCCATCGCCAGCACCTTCTGGTCGAGGTACTGACTGGCGCGCTCCTTGCGCCACCAGGGCACGTCCTCGTTGAGCAGCTCGATGGGGAGCACCAGCTCCACCGCCACCTCGGCCGGGCGGTCCGCCCACTCGACCTCCATCTGGTGGACGATCTGCTCCACGGTGGACTCCAGGTCGTCGTAGCCGACCTCGGGGATGCGTCCGCGCAGCTTCGAGTTCCACTCGCCGCCGCCGTGCCACTGCCGGTAGTGCGACACCGTGTACCGCTCGCTGCCCGGCTCCAGGTCGTTCTCGATCTGGATGACCAGGTACGCGTACCGCGTCGTCGCCTCGCCCCCGGCGTTGACCAGGACCCGGCGTCGGTCCAGCTCCTCGGTGAGGCCGAGTGAGGTGGCCTCCTGCCGGTTGCGCCGACGGATCAGCGTCGCGGTCCCGGAGTCCACCTCGTTCTCGAGCAGGGCGAGGAACAGCATGCCCGGCGGCAGTCCGCGCGGCGGGGCGTTCTGCCCGGTGAGATAGACGAAGACGTCCCACGCGTTGGCGCACCACGGGGGCAGGCTGGCGAGCTTGTGCTCGCTGGCGCGCTGCAACAGCCGCGTCAGCGGAGCCAGCCGGACGGCCAGCAGAGCGGTCCGCAGCTCGGCCCAGTCGCTGTCGGCAAGGACGCCGATCGCGTCCGCCTCGTAGCGCAGCCGTTCCAGGTCGGGCAGCTCGTCGGCGGCGGGATCGAACAACCGCACCAGCTCGACCAGCGTGTCCACCTCGGGCGGCTCGCCGAGGCAGGCGTTCGCGATCTCCAGGCTCTGGCCCCGAGGATTGGCCACGTCGTCGAGCCGGTCGCCGTGGTGCAGTTCCCGGCGCAGACGCTGCACCATTTGCCGGCGACTGTCCGCATGCCCCATCAGCGGCATCGCGGCGAGCATGTCGACCAGCTCCCTCTCGATGCGGCGGCGCTGATTATCGCCCGGCAGTGGAAGATGGGTCATGGACCATCCGGTCTGTCGAACGTTTCCGACGGTTCTGTAAAGGCCAGGTTACCGGCCGAGGCAAGGGCCGAGTTGTCCTTTGTTTTCGGCGTGGAGCCGATAATGCAGGCGATAGATCACCGATGTCCGAAGTGGACCTTATCCCCGCGACTGCTCGGCTGTCTCCTTTCCGACATCGCGCGCTGGACGGGGTTCCGGGACGGCCGCCGACGGATGCGCCGTCGGGGCGGTGGCCTGCGCGATGTCGATCAGCGTACGGGTCAGTAAGGTGGCCAGTGCCAACAGGATGCACCCGCAGACGAGCATCCGCAGCGCCGGGACGTCCGGCAGTGCGCCGGCCAGCACCAGGACTGCGAGGGCGGTGCCGAGCACACTCGTGGTCGCCACGAAACCGGCGTAGAGACCGACTCGGCGTCTGGTCCAGAACCGTACGCCGTGCACCGGGTCCTCACTCCGTGGCCGTCGCGGTTGCGTCTGAATTCGCTCCAGGAATCGGGACTCCCAGAGCAAGGCGAGCATCAATACCGGAAGTACCTGCGCGGAAGTTGCGTACAGATCGGAGAACACGACGTGGGGCTCCTCGGATCGTGACACCTCGATGCCGCACACAGTGTCGCAAACACCACGTAGCGCGATGGTCCCGTGTGGTCGTGGCGGGTCGGCCGGGTCGGTGGGTCCGCGCGGCTATCGTGGCCTGTCGTGACGAGCAGCGAGCAGCGACTGGCCGCGATCCGGGGCGGAATCTCCCCGCGTCGGCACAACGCCCGGACGATCGCCGCGCTGACCGGCAACCCGGGCTGCACCCGCCGGGCGGTGCTGGACGGTGCCGGGGTGGACAAGCCACTGCTGGCCGAGCGGATCGGTTTTCCCGCCCGGTTCGGGCAGTCCCGGTTCGCCATCACCCGGGGCAACGCGTTCGAGGCGCAGGTGAAGGCCGACGACGGTGCCGAGTTGCTGCGGCTGGTCGCCGAGCGGCTGGGCGTACCGGTGCCGGCCTCGGCGCGGTGGACGGCGCTCGGCGTCGGCGACGACATGGCGGCCCGCCAGCGCCGCTCGGCCGCGCTCCTGACCACCGCGCCGGACGGCCCCGACGACTCGGCCGCGTTGTTCGACCACCCGATGCTCGCCCTGGACGTCGCCGGGCAGCGGGTGCACCTGGAGCCGGACCTGGTGGCCGCCCGGCTCGGCGGCCGGTTCCACGTGGTCGAGGTCAAGTCCTTCCCGGTGATCGACGGTCAGGCCGACCCGGCAAAGCTGGCCGCCGCCGCGATCCAGTCGGCGGTGTACGTGTTGGCCCTGCGGGACCTGCTCGTCGCCGCCGGCCGACCGCCGGAGTCGGTGTCGCACGAGGTGGTGCTGGTCTGTCCGCGCGACTTCACCAACCAGCCGGTGGCGCACCTGCTCGACGTGCGCAAACAACTGCTGGTGGTACGCCGGCAACTGGGCCGGATGGACCGGCTGGACACGCTGCTCGACGACGTGCCGGTCGACTTCACCGCCGACCCGGGTGCCGACCCGTCGGCGCTGCTCGCCTCGCTGGGCACGGTGCCGGCCCGCTACGCCCCCGACTGCCTGGCGACCTGCGAGCTGGCGTACTTCTGCCGGCACGAGGCGGGCGGGAACACCGGTGCGCTGGGCCGCCCGGTGCGGGAGGCGCTCGGCGGCATCGAGGACGTCGACCGGGTGCTGGCGCTCGCCGGTGGTGAACCCGCCGCCGATCCGGAGCAGGAGCAGGCCGCCGCGCTGCTGCGGACCGCCGCCCGCCTGCGCGCCGACGCCCTGGCCGGGTCGGCGTGAGGCGTCCGGCGGGCGGCCCGACCACGCCCGGCAGAGCACCGGCATGAGTACGCTGCGCGCGCTCGCGGCGGCGCAGGCGGTGGCCGCCGGGATAGCCCAGCCGGTGGCGACCGTCCGGCACGTACACCTGTCGGCCCGGCCGTTGGTGCTGGTGCCGCTGGCCATGGCGGGTGAGGCGAACGCCCCGCTGGCGGCGATGGTCGGCACCGCGCCGGGCCGGGGCCACCTGCTCGTCGTGCCGCAGCCGCGTAACCGGGACCAGCGGTCCGGGTTCGCCGCCGCGCTCGCCGACATCCTGCTGCCCTACATCGACACGCATCGGCTCGGCTCCGAGACGGTGGCGGTCGACCGGGGCAAGGACGTCCGTCAGCGGTACCTCGACGCCCCGCAACTGGTGGTGCCGAACCCGGCGGGCGTCACGTTCCTGCGGCTGCTGGGCCGTGCCACCCGGTTCCGTCGCATCGACGGCGACTACCCGGTGCCCCCGTCGGTGCCGCTGCTCGGCCGCTGGCTGACCTTCCTGGCCGAACGCGCGGAACATCCGGGCTCGTCGACGCTGCTGGCATTGACCCAGGCCCTGAGCATGCACTGGGCGACCGGGCAGAGCGCGGTGGAGGACCTGCACCTGCCGGCGCTGCTCGGCTGGATCGCCCCGCCGTCCGGGCTGACCGGTGCCGAGGCGGCGGCGCGGGCCGAGGACCCGACCGTGTGCCCGCCCGCCGGACCGGCCACCGATCCCGACTTCGACAACCGGCGGCTCGCCCCGGCGATCGAGGCGTACGCCGGGGCCGACGCGGACGAGGCGGCTCGCGCCGAGGCGTACGCGGAGCTGGAGAGGCTGCTGCGTGACCAGCTGGCGCCCACCTGGGACCTGATGTGGCGCGGCCTGGGGTTGCTGCGCGCGCTGCCGCCCGGCGCCCGGGTGGCGGGCCGGTGGACCGGCGACCGGGACGCCTTCACCGCGCACGCCACGCACGTCGACGAGGGTGGCGTGCCGCAGCCCAGCCGCGACGGCGCGGTGGCGGCCGCCACCCGGCTGCACCGTCTGGAGCGGGCCGCCGCGAGCTACGCCGTGCAGCGCGCCTACGACGACCCGCTGGTGATGGCGGAGTACCGGCTGACCGGTGAGGCGTTCGTCGGTGAGGTGGTGCTGGCCGACCCGGCACGGGTGGACGACACCGGACGCCGACCGGTGCTGCGTCCGCGCATCCAACTGGTGACCACCGAACCGGTGCTGGTGCCGGTCGGCGCGATCTTGTTCAACCCGGCCCGACCGGCGCAGAAGGCCCGGGTGGTCTTCGTGACCCCGACCGCCGACGGCAAGACCGAGGTGGTGCTGGAGCTCTCCGGCGGGATGGGGCGCGGGCTGACCGCGAGCCCCGGCAGCGTGCCCGAGGTGGGGCAGCGGCTCTGCTACACCACGCTCAGCGAGGCGTTCGTGCCCAGCGGGACGTTCCCGACCGTGGCGGAGACCCCGTGGACCCACGGCGGTCCGCCCACGTCCGACCCACCCGCCGAGATGTAAGGAAGGGACCCTTCCTATACACCAGGCGTTAGAAAGGGTCCCTTCCTTACATGCCGCCCCCGGTGTACGTGAAGATGTTCGTGGATGGACGGATGGGCCGTCGGGTTGCCGACTGGCGTCCGGGCGGCTCTGGCGGGGCCCTCGCTCGCGTGGCTAGGCTTTCGGGGTTTGCCGGGACCGGTCCTCGCCGTCGAGGGTGCACGTGCACGTACGAGAGAGGGCCGGAGCGAGCGCTGTGTCGCGAGAGGACGTCGGGCGGGCTGCCGCGCGGTGGCCCGGGCGGGACCGGGTCGGCTGGGCGGGGCTGTCCGCCGCCGGTCTGGTGGTGGTCGTCGAGGCGATCTGGCTGCTGCTGAAACTGCCCGCCGGTGCGCTGGTCAGCGACCTCGGCGCGCTCGTCGTCGCGGGTCTGGCCGGGGCGGCCTGCGTGGGTGCCGCCCGCCGGCAGCCGCCGGTGCGGCGGTTCTGGCTGCTGCTGGCGGCGACCATGGCTCTGGCGATGGCCGGCCGAGCACTCTGGACGGTGCTGCGGCTGGTCGGCGAGGACCTGCCGCACACGCTGCCGGTCGGGCTGCTGTTCGTGGCCGGTCTGGTCACCGGCACCACGGCCCTGCTGTCCTCGGTGACCGCCCCGCGGACCACCGTGGGCCGGGTACGCACGCTGCTCGACGGGGTGATCGTCGGGCTGGCGCTGATCCCGGTCGGCTGGATGCTGATCTTCCGCAACGTCGCGATGGCGGATCTCGACGAGCCGCTGCGCACCGCCGGTCTGCTCTATCCCATGTTCGACCTGATGCAGTTGACCATCCTGGTCGCGGTGATCGGTCCGAGCCGACCGGTCTGGCCGGTGCTGACGGTGCTCGGCGCGAGCCTCACCGTCCGCGGGGTGGGCGACGCCGCGTACGTGTCGCTGGTGGCCGCCGGCACCTATCAGCCGGGTCGACTGGTCGACGTGCTCTGGCCGCTGAGCTACCTGTTGATCGCGGCGGCCACCCGGCTCGGGCCACCCCGCTACCGGGCCGATCCCGACGAGGCGGCCGAGTCGCCGTTGCCGCCCTGGTGGCGGGTGGCGCTGCCGTACCTGCCGGTGGGTGGGGCGATCGTGGCGGTGGTGTGGGCCAGCCAGCCCGACGGCTACATCCCGCAACCGATCTTCATCGCGCTGCTGGCACTTCTGGCGACGCTCGCACTGCGGCAGGGACTGGCCGCCAACGAGAACCTGCGACTGGTCGGCCGGCTGCGGCAGCTCGCCTACATGGACCAGCTCACCGGGCTGCCCAACCGGTTGGCGTTCACCCGCCGGCTGCGTGCGGCCCTGCTCGGCACGAACCGGGTCGCCGTGCTCTTGTTGGACCTGGACGGGTTCAAGCAGGTCAACGACAGGTTCGGGCACACCACCGGCGACACGCTGCTGACCGGGCTGTCCCGGCGGATGCGGCGCGCGGTCGGCGACGACGGGATGATCGCCCGGATCGGCGGCGACGAGTTCGCCGTACTGGTCACCGGCAGTCCGCCCGCCGAGCCGGAACGCCTGGCGGAACGGCTGCTGGCCGCGCTGCAACCCTCGCCCGGCGAGGAGCTGGTCGGGGTGCACCCGTCGGCCAGCATCGGCATCGCCGAGTACGGGCCGCAGCACATCTCCTACACCGACCTGCTGCGCGACGCCGACATCGCGATGTACGCGGCCAAGGCAGCGGGCAAGTCGGCGTACCGGCGGAGCACTCCGGCGTTGCGGGAGTCGGCGGTGAGCCGGGCCGAACTGATCGCCGACCTGCGGCGGGCCGTCGACGAGGAGCAACTGCACCTGGAGTTCCAGCCGATCGTCGACCTGGCCACCGGGGCGGTCCGCAGCGCCGAGGCGCTGGTGCGTTGGCGGCACCCGAGACTGGGCATGCTCAGTCCGGCCCGGTTCCTGCCGTTGGCCGAGGAGACCGGGCTGATCCTGCCGATCGACAGGTGGGTCATCAAGGAGGCGTGCCGGGCGGCGGCCACCTGGCAGGGGCGGGTGCCCAGCGCGACGGTGGCGGTGAACATCGCCGCCGCGCACCTGCGCCGCCCGGATCTGATCGCCACCGTCACCGAGGCCACCGCCGGGGCGGGCCTGGCGCCCCGGGCGCTGACCCTGGAGCTGACCGAGTCGGCGCTGATCGAGGGCAGCGACGCGGTGCTCGACCGGCTGGGGCAACTGCGCGAACTCGGCATCCGGATCGCCATCGACGACTTCGGCACCGGGTACTCCTCGCTGAGCTACCTGCACCGCATCCCGGCCACCGAGTTGAAGATCGACCGCTCGTTCGTGTCCCGGATCTCCGACGACGCGCGGGCGTACGCGACCGTGGAGATGGTCACCCGGCTGGCCCACGCCTTCGACCTCGGCGTGGTGGCCGAGGGGGTGGAGACCGAGCGGCAGCACGACGCGGTGGCCGCCATCGGTTGTGTCCAGGGGCAGGGTTACCGCTACGGCCGCCCGGCGGCGCTGGCCGAGTTGCGGACCGTCCTGGCCGGTCCGGTCCGCCCCGTCTGAGCGGTGTCGCAGAATCGGACTTGACCCTCACGTAACGGCAGGCGGGAGCGTGGTTCCCAGGAAGGGAGGGAACCATGGCGTACCGCGTGGGCGAGGTGGCCCGGCTGGCCGGGGTGACGGTCCGGACGTTGCACCACTACGACGAGATCGGGCTGTTGTCGCCCAGCGGGCGCAGCGGCGCGGGCTACCGGAGCTACTCCGAGGCCGATCTGGAGCGGTTGCAGGTGATCCGCTACTACCGCGAGCTGGGGTTCCCGTTGGAAGAGATCGCCGCGATCCTCGACGACCCGGCGAGCGACCCGGAGGCGCACCTGCGGCGTCAGCACGAGCTGCTGACCGTACGGATCAAGCGCCTGCAGGAGATGGTCGCGGCGATCGAGTTCGCGATGGAGGCGAGTAAGTTGGACATCCGATTGACCCCGCAGGAACGGTTCGAGGTGTTCGGGGACTTCGATCCGGAGGCGCACGCCGAGGAGGCGGAGCAGCGCTGGGGTGGCACTGAGGCGTACCGGGAGTCGAACCGGCGCGTGTCGCGCTACACGAAGGAAGACTGGGCGCGGATCAAGGCCGAGAGCGAGGACTGGGGGCGGCGGACCGTCGCGCTGATGGAGTCCGGTGCCCCGGCGGACGGACCGGACGCGCGGGAGTTGGCCGAGGAGCACCGCCGCCAGATCAGCCAGTCGTTCTACGAGTGCTCGTACGAGATGCACACCTGCTTGGCCGACATGTACCTGGCCGACGAGCGGTTCACCGCCCACTACGAGGCGATCGCCCCGGGGCTGACCGCGTACCTGGCCGAGGCCATCCACGCGAACGCGATCAATCGGGCCTGACCCGGGGTGGCGATCGGCGGGCGGAAACCGTCGGAGCGGGGGAGTATGACTGACATCGTCGACTCCACGATCTTCCGGAGGCCCCCTTGCTGATCGTCGCCGGCACGCTCTACGTCGATCCGGCCGAGCGGGACGACTACCTTGCCACCTGCGCCGAGATCGTGCGGGCGGCCCGCTCGGCGCCCGGCTGCGTCGACTTCTCGATCAGCCCGGACGTGGTCGAGCCGGGGCGGATCAACGTCTACGAGCGGTGGGAGTCCGACGAGCAGTTGCTGGACTTCCGCGGTGCCGGTCCGGAGCCGGAGCAGCAGGTCGCCATCGTCGGTGCCGAGGTGCACAAGTTCCGGATCAACTCCGTCGAGTCGCCCTGAGCGTGGGGGTGGTCGGGCGGCGGGCGGCGGCACGGAAGGCCCCGGATCGGTCGCGCTCAGGGCTGCCTGGAGAAAGCCGGTCAGGTCGGTGTCGGCCAGCAGGTCGGTACCGAGCAGGGCGGTCGGCGTACGCGGGCCGGGGAACGTGGCCCAGGTGCCGACGGTCCACAGACCGGACGCGGCCAGCCGGTCCCGCAGCCGGGGCAGGCCGCCAGGGCGGGTGTGGTCGTACTCCTCCGGCGCGGTCCAGTCGGAGTCGGTGCGTTCCGGCGGCGGCCACGGCAGCCGGTGCAGCCCGAGGAGGTTCTCCGCTCCGAGCAGCAGTCGACCGGTGGGGCGCAGCATCGACACCAGCAGGTCGAACAGGTCCGTCCAGCTCAGATCCGACCCTTCGACCGAGGTGAGCCGACCCAGGCCGTCCAGGGCGACCAGGGTGTCGTACTGCGGCGAGGCGGGCAGCTTCTCGGGGCTGCCGCAGTACACCTGGACTTCCGGCCGATCGGCGTACCGGGTGGTCAGTGTCTCGGCGTCCGGCAGCCCGCGTACCAGGATCGTCAGGTCGGGCGACGGCACCGCGTCGAGCAGGTCGGGGTGGTGCGGGCCGACCACCAGGGTGCGTCCGCCGACGGCGGTCAGCAGCCCGGTCAACGTCGGACCGCCCACCGGGCCGGGGCCACGCGATCCGTCGAGGTCCGACCAGGCGAGCATCTCGCCGCCGAGCAGGCGCGGGCTTCCGGAGGTCATACCGGAGCCGGTACGACGGCAGGGTGCGGCCAGCGGAACAGGTGGCGCATCTCGGCGGGGGTGAGCAGGCGGTCGGCACCCAGCTCGGCGTCGGCCAGTTCGCGGGCGACGGTCACCTCGACCCGGGAGCCGTGCAGGTCGGCCCACTGGCGACGGATGCGTGGCTGGCCGCCCCAGACGGGAGTCTCCCCGGCCAGTTCCATCGGGTCGCCGTACACGGCGGGCTCGCAGCCGGCCAGGACGCCGTAGAGGATCGCGCTGCACAGCCGGTTGGAGGCGACCCGCCGGTGCCGGCGCAGTTCGGTGAGCTGCCGGCCGAGGAACTCCGGGTCGAGGTCGGTCCACCGGCCACCCCGGTAGCCGTGGCAGACGACCCGGAACCCGGCCCGCTCGTAGTACGTGCGGACCCGCTTCGACCGGTGCTCCTGCCAGTAGAGGCAGACCGTCACCGGGCCCGGCTCCACGGCCCGGATCTCGTCGACCAGCCGGCCGTGGTCGCCGAGGATCCGCTGTCCCTCCCAGCCGTGGAAGGGGTACCAGATGGTGCCCTCCCGCCGGGACGGCTCCTCGGGCGTCAGGGCGGCCAGGTACGCGAAGGGCGCGCCGACCACGTACGTCCGCCGGTGCCCGAGGGACCAGGCGCGTCGACGCGTCCGCTCGGACCAGAGGAACAACGGCACCCCGGGTACGAACTCGTGGTCGGGAGCCATCCCGTCGCCGATGTTCCAGCCGTGTTGCAGGTAACCGGGTACGCGGGGCGGCTCCCGGTCGTCGAGTCCGCAGTAGCGGGACAGCACGTGGGAGTGCCCGTAGTAGTGGTTCGCGTGGTGCACGGCGGTGGGTGTCCCTGGTGGTGGCGGGGGCGTTCAGGCGGACGGTAACCAGCCCGCCTGAACGCCCGGCCACGACGAGGTGTCGCCCGGTGTTCCGTGCGCGATACGGATGGAGCCCCCGGCCGGGATCGAACCGGCGACATCCCGCTTACAAGGCGGGTGCTCTGGCCAGCTGAGCTACAGGGGCGTTGTTTCCCGGTCAGCATAGCGACCGACGTCTGCTTTTCCCGCTCGGCAGGGGTCCCGAGCACGGGAAACGTCAACATCCCGACCCGCAGGCGTCGATTCGTGTCCGACCGTGCCCGAGTGACCGGAATGCGAATGCTCTCAGTCCCATGCATCGTCCCGAACCTTGGCATTGCGGCGAAAGCCGTTTACCGTGCAGTGACACGGACGACACCGGGGTTCGCCTCACGTCGTCCGTCGCGCCGGTACGGGTCTCCTGTGCCGGTCGCTCCTTCACTCGGATCGTCCGGCACGTTCCTGCCGGTGAAAGGAAGCGCACCCCCTCATGGCTACGGTCACGTACGCGAAGGCGTCCCGGATCTACCCGGGCACCGAACGCCCCGCGGTCAACCAGCTCGACCTCCAGATCGGCGACGGGGAGTTCCTCGTCCTGGTCGGCCCCTCCGGTTGTGGTAAGTCCACCAGCCTGCGCATGCTCGCCGGCCTGGAGGACGTCGACGACGGCGCGATCTACATCGACGACCGGGACGTCACGCACCTCCCCCCGAAGGCCCGCGACATCGCGATGGTCTTCCAGAACTACGCCCTGTACCCGCACATGACGGTGTACGAGAACATGGCGTTCGCGCTCAAGCTGCGCAAGACCTCCAAGGCCGAGATCGACCGTCGGGTCAAGGAGGCGGCGGCGCTGCTCCAGCTGGAGGAGTACCTCAGCCGTAAGCCCAAGGCGCTCTCCGGTGGTCAGCGCCAGCGGGTCGCGATGGGCCGGGCCATCGTCCGGGAGCCCCAGGTCTTCCTCATGGACGAGCCGCTGTCGAACCTCGACGCCAAGCTCCGGGTGCAGACCCGTACCCAGATCGCCTCGCTGCAGGCCAAGCTCGGCGTCACCACCGTCTACGTGACGCACGACCAGGTCGAGGCCATGACCATGGGTCACCGGGTGGCGGTCATGCTCGACGGTGTGCTCCAGCAGGTGGACACCCCGCGTGCGCTCTACGACACCCCGGCCAACGTCTTCGTCGCCGGCTTCATGGGCTCGCCCGCGATGAACATCAAGACTGTGCCGCTCACCGAGCAGGGCGCGGCGTTCGCCGAGCTGTTCGTCCCGCTGACCCGCGAGCAGGCCGAGGCGGCCCGCGCCGAGGGTGGCGACGGCAAGGTCACCGTGGGCTTCCGCCCGGAGGACTGCGACATCGTCAGCCCGACCGAGGGCGGCATGCCGGTCGTCGTCGAGCTGGTCGAGGACCTCGGTTCGGACGCCAACGTCTACGGGCACGCCGCCCTGGACGGCTCCTCCGAGCGCTTCGTGGTGCGGACCGACCGGCAGCACAGCCCGAACATGGGCGACACGATCTTCGTGAAGCCGCGTACCGGCCGCAGCCACGTCTTCCACGCCACCAACGGCAAGCGGATCTGACGTAGCAACCGCGAAGGGGCGGCCCGCCGATCGGCGGGCCGCCCCTTCCGCGTACTCCTCGTGGCTCGTGACGGGGTCAGAGCTCGACGGCGCGGCGACGCGCCACCTCGGCGAGCGTCACCGCGGCGGCGACGCTCGCGTTGAGCGACTCCACCTCGGAGATCATCGGGATGCTCACCGTCAGGTCACAGGTCTGCCCGACCAACCGGGACAGCCCGCGCCCCTCCGAGCCGACCACCACGACCAGCGGGCCGACGGCGGCCTCCAGGTCGTAGAGGTCCGTCTCACCGTCGGCGTCCAGGCCGACGACCAGGAAACCGGCGTCCTGGCACGCCTTCAGCGAACGGGTCAGGTTGGTGACCTGCGCCACCGGCACCCGGGCCGCCGCGCCGGCACTGGTCCGCCAGGCGGTCGCGGTGATCCCGGCAGCCCGCCGCTCGGGTACGAACACACCCTGCGCGCCGAACGCGGCGGCCGAGCGGATCACCGCGCCGAGGTTGCGCGGGTCGGTGACGCCGTCCAGCGCCACCAGCAGCGGCGCCGCCTGCTCCACCGCCGCCGCGACCAGGTCCTCGAACGGCTGGTACGCGAACGGCGGCACCTGGAGGCCGACGCCCTGGTGCAGCACGCCCCCGGTCATCCGGTCCAGCTCGGCGCGGCTGACCTCAAGGATCGCGATGCCCCGGTCGGCCGCCGTCCGGACGATCTCCTTCATCCGGTCGTCGACGTCGATGCCCTGCGCGGTGTAGAGCGCGGTGGCCGGCACCTGGGCGCGCAGCGCCTCCAGCACCGGGTTGCGCCCGACCAGCAGCTCCGGCGTGTCCTTCGCCGGGTTCGACTTGCGGCCCGGCGCGACCCGGGGGCCGCCACGCCCGGCGGGCTGCTTACCCCGGGCCGGTTTGGCCGCAGGGGTGCCCCGACCGCCGCCACGACCCCAGGTGGTGTCCTTGCTGCCGGGCTGGCCGATCTTGGGGGCGCGCCCCTCCTCGGCCGCCGCCCGACGCTCCTTCTCCTGCTTCCAGGCGGTGCGCTGGGGCAGCTTCTCGGTGCCCGAGTAACCCTTGTGCCAGGGACGTTCGTCGGCCGGCAGGGTCCGGCCACGCCCGGCGAGGGAGTCCCGGTTCTTGCCGCCGGAGCCCTTCGGGGCCCCCGCCTTCGACGTCATCCGCCGGCCACGGCGTTGCGAATTGCCGGCCATCAGTCATGTTCTCCAATTGTCCAACGCGGGCCCTGCGGGGTGTCCTCGACCACCACACCGGCTCGCTTGAGTTGATCCCGCAGCGCGTCGGCGGCGGCCCAGTCCTTGCGGACCCGGGCCTGTGCGCGCTGTTCGAGTGCCAGGGCGACCAGGGAGTCCACCACACCACGGAGGTCGCTCGCCCGGGCGCCGCCCGCCCACGCCGGGTCGAGCGGGTCGACGCCGAGGATATCCAGCATGGCCCGGACGTCGGCGAGCGTCGTGCGGACGGTCACATCGTCCGCGCACGCCAACGCGGAGTTGCCGTCGCGCAGCACGTCGTGCAGCACGGCCAGCGCGGCCGAGGTGTTGAGGTCGTCGTCCATCGCCGCCGCGAACGCCGCCGGCACCTCGCCGACCTGGCCGACCCCGACCCGTTCGACGGCCCGCTGGACGAAGCCCTCGATCCGCCGGTACGCGACCGCAGCCTCCCGCAACGCGTCCTCGGAGTAGTCGATCCGGGAGCGGTAGTGCGCGGCCACGTAGTAGTAGCGCAGCTCGACCGGGCGTACCCCGAGCGAGGCGACGTAGGCGAGGTCGAGGGTGTTGCCCAGCGACTTGCCCATCTTGGTCCCGCCGATGCCGAGCAGGCCGTGGTGCACCCAGTACCGGGCGAACGGCAGGTCGGCGGCCTGCGACTGGGCCAGCTCGTTCTCGTGGTGCGGGAAGATCAGGTCCAGCCCGCCGCCGTGGATGTCGAACTCGGCGCCGAGGTAGCGCCAGCACATCGCCGAGCACTCGATGTGCCAGCCGGGACGTCCCCGTCCCCACGGCGACGACCAGTAGGCGTCGGTCGGCTCGTCCGGTTTCGCACCCTTCCAGAGCGCGAAGTCACGCGGGTCCCGCTTGCCGCGTTCCGGGCCCTCGCAGACGGAGAGCATGTCGTCCGGCGACTGGTTGGACAACGCGCCGTACGCCGACCAGGACCGCACGTCGAAGTAGACGTCCCCGGAGTCGTCGGTGGCCGGGTACGCGTGCCCCCGGTCGATCAACTCCGCGATGAGCTGGTGCATCTCCGGGATGTGCCCGGTGGCGCGCGGTTCGTAGGTCGGCGGCAGCACGTTCAACGCCCGGTACGCCTCGCCGAGCTTCAACTCGTTGGCGTACGCGATCGACCAGAACGGCTGCGCCTGCTCCTGCGCCTTGACCAGGATCTTGTCGTCGATGTCGGTCAGGTTGCGGACGAAGGTGACCTCGAAACCGGCGGCCAGCAGCCAACGCCGTAACACGTCGTAGTTGACGCCGGAACGGAGATGGCCGATGTGCGGCGGTGCCTGGAGGGTGAGACCACACAGGTAGACCCCCACCTTGCCGGCTTCCCGCGGGACGAAGTCCCGCACCGATCGGGTGGCGGTGTCATACAGGCGTAGCGTCACCGTACAAGGGTAGCCGTCCGTCGTTTTCCGGGTCCGCCGGAGCCGGGTCGTACGCTGCTGCTCGTGGACTCCGCAGCGACACCCGACATCGATCCGCCGTCACCCGCCGTACCCGGTGGCGAGACGTCGCAGACGCTGGACCGGGGTCTGCGGCTGCTGCACCTGGTCGCGGAGGCGTCGGGCGGGCTGACGGTCACCGAGGCGGCGACCCGGCTGGGCATCGGTCGGGCGGCCGTCTACCGTCTGGTCGGCCCGCTGGCCGGGCACGGGATGCTGCGCCGGGACGCCGCAGGTCGACTCCGCCTCGGTGCCGGCGTGCTGCACCTGGCCCGGCGGGCCCAACCGCTGCTCGCCGAGGGGGCGCTGCCCGCGCTGCGTCGCCTGGCCGAGCAGGCCGGGGCCACCGCCCACCTGACCGTGGTGGAGGGCGGCGAGGGGGTGGCGCTGGCGGTGGTCGAGCCGAGTTGGACGTCGTTCCACGTCGCGTACCGGACCGGGGCCCGGCACCCGCTGGAGCGGGGTGCCGCCGGGCAGGCCATCCTCGCCGGGCGGACCGGCGCCGTCGGCCCGGTGAGCACCGCCGGTGAGCTGCAACCCGGCGCGTACGGGGTGGCCGCGCCGGTGCTCGGGGTGCCCGGTCTGGAGGCGAGCGTGGGGGTCGTCGCGCTGGCTCCACTGGATGCCGAGGCGGTCGGTGCGCAGGTGCTCGCCGCCGCCACCGCGATCGCCACCGCGCTGAGCTGACCGCATACCACATCACGCGCACTCGGTGAGCGTTGTCCACAGGCGGTGGTCCCGGTCGTCGTCGCGGTTGTCCACAGGGGTCGCCCGGTCGGTGAGCCGGACCGCAGGCTGCTGTCATGCCAGTTCGCACACAGCCACCGGACGCCCTGGCGTGGCAGGTCTTCCGCGGGTCGGACGTCGTCCGCCGAGGTCTGCTCACCGCCCACCAACTCCGCAACTCCGCCTGGGTCCGACTGCGGCACGACGTCTACGCCGACGCGCGGCTCGACCGCGACCACACCCTGGCCTGCCGCGCAGCGGCCCTGCAACTGCCCGCCGGGGCGGCCGTCGCCGGGCCCTCCGCGGCCTACCTGCACGGCATCGGGCACGCCGCCGACTTCGACCAGGCCGTCCACGTCCTGGTGCCACCCCGGGCCGGGCTGCGCAGTCAGCGTGGGCTCCAGGTGCACACCGAGCCCCCGCAGTCGCTGGCCGGGTTGACGATCAAGGGCGTCCCCCCGCACACCGACACCGCCCGCGCCGCCTGGGAGAGCGCGGTGTGGTTGGAGCCGAGCCGCTCGGTCGGCATCGTGGACGCGCTGCTGGGCCGGGGGCTGACCACCCGGGCGGCGTTGGACGAGGTGGCGGCCGTGAACGACGACCGTCCCGGCGGACGCCGGGCGCGCTGGGTGTTCGATCTGGCCGACCCGGCCGCGCAGTCCCCCGACGAGTCGCGGCTGCGGGTCGGGCTGGTGTTGGCCGGTCTGCCCCGCCCGGTCGCCCACCATCCGGTGCCCCTGCCCGGCGGCGTGGTGCTGCGGCCCGGCCTGGCCTGGCCGGAGCAGCGCGTGGCGGTGGAGTTCGACGGTCAGCGGCTCTATCCACTGGTCGGTGCGGGCTGGCTGGTGCGACATGTGACCGGCCGGCGCCTGCACCAGGACCTCCCCGGGGTCGCTCGCGAGATCGGCAGCGCGCTTCTCGACGGTGACCGCCGGTGACGGAGCAGAACGGGGGACGGCCCGGCCGGGGGCAACCCGGCCGGGCCGTGTGTTCGCCCGTCGAGGGCGGGTGTCCTACCCGGTCACCGGCGCAGCGGGGCGGTCACCGCCGCGTACGCGTCGATGATGCCGTGGCCGTAGAAGCCGTTGAAGTTCACCGAACCGTCGCAGTACGCGTCGAACTCGGCCGGCCGGCCCTCGTCGGTGTAGGTCTGCAACCGAGGTTCGGGGCAGGCCCGCTCGGTGGCGGTGCGGAGCAGGTGCTTCTCGACCAGCTTCGGAGCCAGGCCGAAGCCGCCCCGGCCCTGCGGCTTGCCGTGCCTGCTCACGATGAGCGCGGCCACGCCGGAGGCGTGCGGAGCGGCCATCGAGGTGCCCTGGAGGTACGTGTAGTAGCCGCACTGCCCGTTGGCCTTGCACTCCTTGAACACGAAGGTCTCGGCGCCCGGCACCACGTTGCCGGCCTCGTCGACCGTCCCCTCCTCCTGGAGCACCTTCTTCGGGTAGGTGGAGAGGATCATGTTGGCGTCGGTGCGGAACGTGTCGGTGCCGAACCCGTCGCGGAACCATCCACCCGGTGCGGCCACCGCCGTCTGCTCGGTGCCGTAGTTGGAGTAGTCGGCCTTCTTGCCGGACGGGCCGACCGAGGACACGCTGATCACGTGCGGCCCCTCGGCGGGCAGGTCCCAGCAGCTGTCGTTGTCGATCTCCCGGGGGTACGGCGCGACGTCACCGTAGTTCGGGCTGGACACGTCGGTCCGGGGGTCGCCCAGGTCCTCGTGGTTGTTGCCGAGCGCGCCGACCAGGGTCACGCCCCGGTTGTGGGCATAGGTCAGGGCCCGCTTCATGGCGCGGATGGTGGCCCGCTGCGCCGCCTGCGCCTCCGGGGAGTCGGCCGGGTTGGCGGTGCAGTTATAGAGCCACGGGTCGACGTAGAACGACATGTTCACCACGTCCAGGCCCGACCGGCCGGCGTGCAGCAGCGCGTTGACCACCGGGTTCAGGAAGAAGTACCCGGAGTCCTGGCCACCCTTGAGGTTGACCAGGGAGACCTTCGGGGCGACGCCGGAGAGGCCGAAGCCGTTGGCGGCGGCACCGATGGTGCCGGCGACGTGCGTACCGTGCCCGCCGTCGTCGGTGCCGGCCGGGTCGAGGCAGCTCGCCACCTCGCACTCCCCGTCGATCTCGGGGATGTCCGGGGCGAAGTTGCGCGACAGGGCCCAGTTGAAGTTCGGCGCGATGTCCGGGTGGGCGGCGTCGACGCCGGTGTCCAACACACCGACGGTCACCCGACGGTCGCCCGGCTCGATCTTGCGCGCCTTGTCGGCCCGGATCATCTCCAGGCCCCAGAGCTTGTCGTCGAGTGGGTCCAGCTTCTTGCCCCGCTGCTTACCGGTCCCCTTCGCGGCGGCCACGGCCAGCAGGTGTTCCTGCTCGACCCGGTCCAGCTTGGGCTTGCGGCCGATCGCCTTCTGCTCGGCGGCGCCGATCAGAGCAGCGGCGGCCGTCGCCTTCGTCGCGAAGTCGGCCCGGTCACTGGTCACCTGGAACACGCCGACCTCGTCGGTGCGGGACACCACGGTCCCGCCGGCCGACCGGATCGCGGCGAGGGCCGCGTCGGCGGAGAACCCGTCCTCCGCGACCACGGTGAACGTTCGGACGGTCGTCGGCTCGGCGCTGGCCGGCACGCCCAAACCCGTCACCGTGAGTGCCAGTGCCGCCGCGGTCGCGACGACACCGACGGTGAAGCGCTTGCTCACCACATCGAATCCTCTCTTTGAGGGACGTGGCGTCATCAGACATCAACGCATGACGTTTCGCCAGACCGGCGTCGCTTACGCGGAGGAAGATCCGCTTCGCCGGAAAGGTCGACCAGGACGGCAGGCAACTCCGCGAGCGAGGACACTGTCGCGTCCGGCAGCACACCGGCCGGGAGTGAGTCGCCCCGTCGGTTCAGCCAGATCGCCCGCAGACCGGCCCGCTGCGCCCCGACCACGTCGAACGCCGGGTTGTCCCCGACGTGCACCACCTGCGACGGCGGCACCCCGGCAGTTGCGCACACCGCTTCGTAGAACTCGGGCGCCGGCTTCTTGGGCAGGCCGTCCTCGTGTGCGTACACCTCGAAGGAGAACTCACCGGCCAGGCCGCAGCGTTCCGCGCGGCTGTTGCCGTTCGTCGCGAAGCCGAGCGCCCACCGCGCCCGCAGTGCGGTGAGCGCGGGCAGCACGTCGGGGAAGGGCCGGGTGAGCGCGAAGCGGCGGGCGAAGAAGACCCCGGCCAACTCGTCCAGGTGGCCGCCGAGGTCCGCACGGGCCAACGAACGGGCCAGCGCCGCCCGACGGATCTCCGTCACCGGCGCCGAGGCCAGATCACCGAAGACGGCGTCCCAGTCCGACTCCAGGTCGGCGAGCGACACCTCGGCCGCCGCCGGGTGTCATGTCAGGGCGGGCTCCGCCGCTTTCGCCTGGTCGGGCATGACGGGTGCGCGCAGTTCGTCGAGGCGGACCAGGGCCACCCCGGCCACGATCAACGCCCCGCCGAGCAGTTGCACGACCGTCGGCAGCTCACCCAGCACCAGCCAGGCGATCAGCACCGCGAACATCACCTCGGTGAGCCCGACGAAGGAGGCCATCCGGGCACCGAGGACGCGGGCCGCAGCGATCCCGGCCAGATATGCGACCACCGCCGCCACCAGCGCGAGGCCGACGATCGGCACCAGCCAGCTCGTCTCCCGCCCGGCGAACTCGACCGTGCCGAAGTCGGCCCGCAGTGGTAGCGCGCCGAGCAGGCCGAGCAGCAGCAGGGCGCCGGCACCGACGGCCATCCCGCCACTGGCCATGACCACCGACGGCAGGGCGGCGTCGACCCGGCCGGCCAGTACGAAGTAGCCGGCCAGCCCGACCGCCGCGCCCAACCCCCAGAGCACCCCGATCGGGTCGAGCCGCCCGGCTCCGGTGAGATCGAGCACGAAGAAGAGGCCGGCGAGGGCAGCCGCCGAGCCGGCCACGGTCAGCCGGCGGGGACGCTGCCCCTGGACCAGCCAGGTCCAACCGACCACGAGGATGATGCCGAGGTACTCCAGCAGCAGCGCGACCCCGACCGGCAGGTAACGGACCGCGTTGAAGAAGCACACCTGGGCGAGCGCCACCCCGAGCAGCCCGAAGACACCGATCGAGGCGATGTTGCGGCGCAGCACCGCCCACCGGCCCCGCAGCACCAGCAGAGCCGGCCCGGCCAGCACCAGAGCCGCGATGCCGACCCGGGCGACGACGACCGCCTCGGCGGACCAGCCATCATTGATCAACGAACGGGCGAAGGTGCCCGAGGTGGCGAACGTGACCGCGGAGAGCAGGGCCAGGGCGAGCCCGGCCCCCGCGACGGGGGAATGACGCATCGACTCTCCTTGGCACGGTCGCCCGCCATGGGCAAACTAGGCTTACACCGATGACGCTAAAGCGGGGCCACGACAGGAGTCAAGTTGCTTTTCGCCCATGACACCGAATGTTCGCTCACCGCCGCCGCCGCGCTGGTCAACACCGACGGGCGGGACGGCGACAAGCTGCCCGACGTCGCCGCGCTGGACGCGTTCTACGTCACCCACTCCTACAGCGGCCGGCACGAGCACAGCGAGGCCGAGCTCCGCGCGGTACGCGCCCTGCGCCCCCGGCTGCGACGATTCTGGTCCGCCGACATCGACGAGATCGTCGAGATCGTCAACGGGCTGCTCCGCGAGCATCGCGCGCTGCCGCAGCTCATCACGCACGACGACGAGCCGTACCATCTGCACGCCGTCCCCCGCGACGCCCCACTGGCCACCCGGATGGCGGTCGAGGCGGCGATGGCGATCGCCGACGTGGTCCGGGGCGGCGAGCTGCGCCGACTGCGGACCTGCGACCACCCCGACTGCGACAACGTACTGGTCGACCTCTCGAAGAACCGGTCCCGCCGGTTCTGCGAGGCGGGTTGCGGCAACCGGGCCGCCGTCAGCGCCTACCGCGCCCGCAAGGCCGCCGCCCGCACCTGAGCTGCCCGTCGCCCCGTCCTGCCCACCGCGCCAAGCTGCCCGTCGCCCCGTCCTGCTGCGCTCGGAGTCAAGGTCTAGCCCCCAAGGCCACCCGGGTCGATGTCTTGCCCAAGGCCACGCTCAGGGTCGAGGTCCTGCCCCAAGGCCACGCGGGGTCGGTGTCTCCGCCAAGGTCACGCTCGATCCAGGATCGAGTGGCATCGGCCGTCCGCGATGACCACTCGATCCTGGATCGAGCATGTTCATGGCGTCCCGGGGCACACGGAGCCGACGGGACAGCATGCCTCGCCCTCCGCCCGCTCCCCCGGCCGGGCGGTCCCACTGCCGGGGGCGATGGCATATCCGACTCAGCTCGACAGGACACCCGTGCCATGTCCTGGCCCGCCCGCGCGACCTGGCTCCGCAGCACCCGCCGCGATCAGCGGCCCGCCGCACCCCCGCAGAACCGTCCCTCGCGGGGCCTCAGGGGTGGGTCATCCGGAGCAGGTCGAGCGCCTCGTCCAACTGGGTCTCGCTGAGTTTGCCGGACTCGACGTGGCCACGAGAGACCACCACCTCCCGGATGGAGACCTGCTTCTCCAGCGCCTCCTTGGCGATCGAGGCGGCCTCGTCGTACCCGAGGTGGCGGTTGAGCGGGGTGACGATCGACGGCGAGCCCTCGGCGTACGACAGACAGACCTCGGCGTCCGCGACCAGGCCGACCACGCAGCGGTCGGCGAGCAGGCGGCTCGACGCGGCGATCAACCGGATCGACTCCAGGAGGTTGCGGCCCATCACCGGCAGCATGACGTTCAGTTCGAAGTCGCCCTGCGAGCCGGCGAAGGCCACCGTGGCGTCGTTACCGATCACCTGCGCGCAGACCTGCCGGACCGCCTCACAGACCACCGGGTTGACCTTGCCCGGCATGATCGACGAGCCCGGCTGGAGGTCGGGAATACGCAGTTCGCGCAGGCCGGCGCGCGGACCGGAGCCCATCCAGCGGATGTCGTTGGCGATCTTGTAAAGCCCCACCGCGACGGTACGCAACTGGCCCGAGGTCTCCACCAGGGCGTCGCGGGCGCCCTGCGCCTCGAAGTGGTTCCGCGCCTCGCTCAGCGGCAGCCCGGTCGAGTCACGCAGCTTGTCGATCACGCGGGCGGCGAACCCGAGCGGCGTGTTGATGCCGGTGCCCACCGCCGTACCACCCAGCGGCAGCTCGGCCAGCCGGGGCAGCACGCCCTCCACCCGCTCCAGGCCGTAGCGGATCTGGGCGGCGTACCCGCCGAACTCCTGCCCGAGGGTCACCGGCGTGGCGTCCATCAGGTGGGTACGCCCGGCCTTGACCACGGTCTCGAACTCCGACGCCTTCGCCTCCAGCGCGGCGGCCAGGTGGTCGAGTGCCGGTAGCAGGTCCCGTACGACGGCCTCGGTGGCCGCCAGGTGGATCGAGGAGGGGAAGACGTCGTTGCTGGACTGCGAGGCGTTGACGTCGTCGTTGGGATGGACGGCGTTGCCCAGTTCCCGCCCGGCCAGCGTGGCGATCACCTCGTTGGTGTTCATGTTGGACGACGTGCCGGAGCCGGTCTGGAACACGTCGACCGGGAACTGGTCGTCGTACCCGCCGTCGGCCACGTGCGCGGCGGCTGCGGCGATCGCGGCGGCCACGTTCGCGTCGATCACGCCCAGATCCCCGTTGACCTCGGCCGCCGCGCCCTTGATCTGCGCAAGTGCCCGGATCTGCGCCGGCTCGATCCCCCGGCCCGAGATCGGGAAGTTCTGCACCGCTCGCTGCGTCTGGGCCCGCCAGAGCGCCTCGGCGGGCACCTCCACCTCGCCCATCGAGTCGCGTTCGATCCGGTAGCCCGTCGTCTCTGGAGTCGTCACGCGTTCCATCCTGCCCCGCCGACAGCGGACGTGCAGATGATCGCGGCAGTCGGCTCCTCAGCCGAGATCGGCGAGTGCCTTCTCCACCCGGTGCTGATCCGGCACGTCAATTTGGCGAAACAGGGCCAGTGCCCGGACCCAGTGCGAGCGTGCCGCAGCCGGATCGATCGGACGCAGACAGTGCGCGATGCCGTCCAACGCCATGGCCTGCTGATGCCGGTGATTGACCTTGGTGGCGTCCTGCAACACCCGCCGGAAGAGGTCCAACGCGCTTTGGTACATCGCCCTGGTCCAGCAGGGCCAGACCCAGCAGGTTCCTTGACGCGCACTGACCGATCCGATCACCCGCCTCCCTTATCGCGATCAGCGCCTGGCGGTGCAACGTTGCCGCCGATTCCGGCCGCCCCGCATCCCGTTCGATCATTCCGAGCCCGTTGAGCATGTCTCCTTCGTCGAACCGGTTGCCGACCTGACGATGCAGTCTCAGTGCCGCCAGGAGCAGCCGAAGGGCCGGGCCGGAATCCCCCAATCGATACCTGATCAGGCCGATGTGACCCATCGAGTTCGCCATCTGCCGAGTGTCTGCGGCCTCTCGGGCCAACGCTAGGTGCACTCGGCCGAGCCAGAGGGCCTTCCGGTAGCGCCCCGCGTTGAGCAACATGCAGGTGGTGTTGTTCAACGTGATCATCTGGGTGCCAGGATCGCGGTCCGGAATGATCCGGCTGACCTCGTCGAGATATACCGCAGCCTGCTGGTGGTCGCCGTTGGACGAGTTCGACGCGACCAGGTTCCAGATCATGTTGGCCAGTCGCCCGTCGGGCTGCTTGCCCCGGGTAAGGTCCACAGCCCGTTGAAGCAGGCGTACGGCTTGCCCGAACTGTGCCCGCCGGAAATAGGCGGAGGCGAGGTAGTTCAGCACCAGGGCCACGGCTGACTCCTCGTGCAGACTCTCCGCAGCCCGCAGGCCGACGGTGTGCATCTCGGTCAGCTCGTCGATCTGACCGCCGTTGAACAGGGGACGCCAACAGGCCAACGCCAACTGCCAGCAACGTCGCGGAAAGATGCTCTCCGCCATCCTGCACAGCGCGGTCAACGCGCGCCGATTCTCGTCCACCCAGGCCGGCCCTTGCGCCGCACACACCTCGACCAGGTCGGGACGAGGCGGCTCGGGCAGAAGGAAGTCCGGCTTGCTGCCCGCCGACTCGATCCTCCGCGCGATCGAAGCGGCCACGTGTAGGTGATGGTCGAGCAGCCGCTCCAGGGCGTGCTCATGCTCGGTCTCGCCGCCCTGCCCTGTCAGGAGCGTTCGGGCGTACTCGCGGACGAGGTCATGGAGCCGGTACCGCCCGGGCTCTGGTTCCTCCACCAAGTGCGCGTCGACCAACTCGTCGAGCACTTCCTGGGCCTCCGCGAGCGGCAGGTCGGCGAGCACGGCGGCGACGGTGCTGTCGAAGCGTACGCCCGGGTGCAGGCCGAGTCGCCGGAACATCCGCTGCGCCTCAGGCGTCACCTGGGCGTACGAGAGGGCGAAGGCATCGCCGACGGACCGTTGCCCGGCGGCCAGTTCGGCCAACGGGTCGCTGGTGTCGCAAAGACGCACGACCAGATCGGCGATCCGCCACCGGGGACGGTGCGCCAGCCGCGCCCCGGCCAGCCGGATCGCCAGCGGCAGGTGACCACAGTGGCGTACCACCTCGGCCGCGGCCTCCGGCTCCGCCGCCACCCGAGCCTCACCCGCCGCCCGCCCGAGCAGCTCGACAGCCTCCGCGCTGGTGAGCGTCGCAATCGACGACGGGCGCCCCTCGTCGAGACCCACCAACCGGCGACGGCTGGTGACCAGGGTGAGGCAGTCGGGTCCGCTGGGTAACAGCGGTGCCACCTGCTCGGCGCTGGCGGCGTTATCGAGCAGGATCAGGGCACGGCGGGGCGTCAGCTCAGTCCGCCACATCGCGAGCCGGTCGTCCGTATCCAGCGGAATCCGCTCCGGGGGGACACCGAGCTGCCGCAGCAGGGCAGCGACTGCGGCGGTTGTGGTGAGCGGGCTCCGCGCGCTGTGTCCGTGCAGGTCGATGAAGAGTTGGGCATCGGGGTACCGGTCAGCCAACCGGGCCGCGACGTGCACCGCGAGAGTGGTCTTGCCGCTTCCCGGCATCCCGTCGATGAGCTGGATCCGGGCCTGGTCCTGCTCGATCTCCTCGACCAGTCGCGCGATCGTCTCCTGCCGCCCAGTGAAGTCGCTGATCGCACGGGGCAACGCCCGGATCGGTGCCAGCGGGCGAGCCTCCGGCACGGTCACCGCCAGGTCTCCGGCGAGGACCCGCTGGTGCAGTTCCTGCAGCGCGGGCCCGGGCTCGAGGCCGAGTTCCGCCGTGAACCGCCGCCGACCCTCCTGGTAGACGGTGAGGGCGTCGGCCTGTCGACCGACACCGGCCAGTGCCAACATGAGTTGCCCGCGCAGCCGTTCCCGTAGGGGCTGGCGGGCGACCGTCTCGGTCAGTTCGTCGATCAGGTCGGCGGCCAGACCGAGCCGCAACTCAATGTCCACGCAGTCTTCGAGCGCGTCCAGCCGCCGCTGGTCCAGCGCATGCGACGGCGACCGGACGTGCTGGCCGGTGATCCCGTCGAGCGCCGGTCCGCGCCAGAGCGCCAGACCGGCCCGGAAGTGCCGCCGCGCGTCGGCGAACCGACCCGCCGAGCGGGCCGTACGCGCCGAAGTCAGCTCGTCGGCGAACACCTCGGCGTCGAGTTCGCCCGGCTCCGTACGCACGCGGTAGCCCACCGGATCGGTGACGATGACCTCCGGCGGGATGCCCAGCGCGGCGAACCGCTGCCGCAGCCGCGACACACAGGTTTGCAACTGTGCCCGTGCCGTGGCCGGCGGATCTTCCTCCCAGATCGCATCGACCAGGTCGTCGACCGGCACGATGCGATTCGCCCGCAGCAGCAGCACCGCGAGTACGACCCGGTCCCGGCCCGCCGTGACGGTGGCTTCGCCACCACCGACGCGCAGTGGCCCCAGGATCTGAAACCGCATCCACTCCCCCGCCTCGCAACACGGTGCAACCCGAGCAGGGTAACTAGGTGGTCACACGAGTCCACACCGGGCCGATAGCGATATGAGAGCGGATCGACAGCGCGCGTCGGCACACTGTGGCCGGTTGCGGCTGGCCGCAATCGACGGGGGCGGTGCGCCCGCTCGACAGGGCGGGCGCACCGATGTCGAACACCGCTGACGGATCAGCGGCGACCGATGCTGAGGACCGGCTTGGTCACCTCGGCGAAGAAGTCGTTGCCCTTGTCGTCGACCACGATGAAGGCCGGGAAGTCCTCCACCTCGATCTTCCAGACCGCCTCCATGCCGAGTTCCGCGTACTCCAGAACCTCGACGTGCTTGATGCAGTCCTGCGCGAGCCGGGCCGCCGGCCCACCGATCGAGCCGAGGTAGAAGCCGCCGTGCTGCTCGCAGGAGCGGGTCACCTGGTTCGACCGGTTGCCCTTCGCGAGCATCACCATCGAGCCGCCGGCAGCCTGGAACTTCTCCACGTAGGCGTCCATCCGCCCGGCCGTGGTCGGGCCGAACGAACCGGAGGCGTACCCCTCCGGGGTCTTCGCCGGACCGGCGTAGTAGACGGCGTGGTCGCGGAGGTACTGCGGCATCGCCTCGCCCGCGTCCAGCCGCTCGGCGATCTTCGAGTGCGCGATGTCACGGGCCACCACCAGCGGGCCGGTCAACGACAGACGCGTCTTCACCGGGTACTTCGACAGCTCGGCGCGGATCTCGTCCATCGGGCGGTTCAGGTCGACTCGGACCACCTCGGTGGCGTCCAACTGCCCCTCGGTGACATCGGGCAGGTAGCGGGCCGGGTCGGTTTCGAGTCGCTCCAGCCAGACACCCGACGGGGTGATCTTCGCTACCGCCTGGCGGTCGGCCGAGCAGGACACCGCGATCGCCACCGGGCAGGACGCCCCGTGCCGGGGCAGCCGCACCACCCGCACGTCGTGGCAGAAGTACCGCCCACCGAACTGCGCGCCGATGCCGAAGTTGCGGGTCAGCTCCAGCACCTCGGCCTCCAGCTCCAGGTCCCGGAAGCCGTGCGCGGACATCGAACCGGACGTGGGCAACGCGTCGAGGTACTTGGCGCTGGCGTACTTGGCGGTCTTCAGGGCGTACTCGGCGCTGGTGCCGCCGATCACCACGGCCAGGTGGTACGGCGGACAGGCCGAGGTGCCGATCAGCCGCAGCTTCTCGTCCAGGAACTGCATCATCCGCGTCGGGTTCAGCAGCGCCTTGGTCTCCTGGTAGAGGTACGACTTGTTGGCCGAGCCGCCCCCCTTGGCCATGAACAGGAACTTGTACGCGTCCGGGTGCCCATCCGGGTCCTCCGCGTACAGATCCACCTGGGCCGGGAGGTTGCTGCCGGTGTTGCGTTCCTCCCACATGGTGAGCGGGGCGAGCTGGGAGTAGCGCAGGTTCAACCGCGTGTACGCCTGCCACACACCCCGCGAGATCGCCTCGGCGTCGCTGCCGTCGGTGAGTACGTGCCGACCACGCTTGCCCATCACGATCGCGGTGCCGGTGTCCTGGCACATCGGCAACACCCCGCCGGCCGCGATGTTGGCGTTGCGGAGCAGGTCGAGCGCCACGAACCGGTCGTTCGGCGAGGCCTGCGGGTCGTCGACGATCGACCGCAGCTGGGCCAGGTGCGCCGGACGCAGGAAGTGCGCGATGTCGTGCATCGCCTCGGCGGTCAACGCGGTCAGCGCCGCCGGGTCCACGGTGAGGAAACGCCGACCACCGGGCCCGTTGACGACGTCGACGCCCTCGTCGGTGATCAGGCGGTACTCCGTCTGGTCGGGACCGGTCGGCAGCAGGGGGGCGTACGAGAAGTCCACGGCACTGCTCATGACCGCACTCCGCTTCGCTCCGCGCCGCCATGAGGCACCGCCGCACTGCGCTGATTATTCGCTCGCTGGCGCTCGCTCATGACGACACTCCGCTCCGCTGCGTGCCGCCATGAGGCCATCACCGCACCGAGTTGATGATTCGCTCGCTGGCGCTCGCTCATGACCGCAAAGCCTAGGGCAGGCGGGTCGGTCGGTCCCACCCGCCGGGTGGGGTGGTGGGGCGTTGCACTCGGCCGCCCCGCCGACCGGCTCACTTGCCGGAATCGGGAGCCGTGCAGAGTTCGTTCTTGGGGCCGCAGCTTTCCTGGGGCTGCGGCACCTGCCCGGTACCGGCGGGACCCGGTACTCCCCCGTTGCCGTCGCGTGCCGGGTCGCCCGTGGCGCCGAAGCGGACGTACCCGATCTCGCGGCCCTCGCCGATCACCATGCCGGCGGGGCCGACCGCGAGGGCGTTGGCGGAGGTCCGCAGCACGACCAGTTCCCGGCCGGTACGCGGATCGAGCGCCACCAGCCGGTTCGGTTTCTCGTCGGTGAGCACGGTCGCGTACGGGGTCAGCGCGGCGCCCGTCTTCTCCCCGGTGGGCCGGTTCCACCTGGTCCGGTCGGTGCCGAGTTCCCGGCCGGAGACGGTGTCCCCGTCGGCGGTCCGCACCACGGCGTACCGGTCGTCGACTGCCAGTACCCGCTCCCCCTCGGCGGCCACCAGCAGCAGCCGCCCGTCGTAGCCGTCGAGGACCGTCTCCCGGCCGTCGGGCGCGACTCCGATCAGCACGTTGCGGGCACCGTACGGGTCCTCCCGCTGCACGCAGCCCGCGCTGTCGGCGGTCCGCAGGTTGATCCCGGACCGCCGCCACGCCTCCTGGCCGGTGGCCGGGTCGCGGCCGGTGATGGCGAAGTAGCAGTTGCCGTCCTGCGAGCGGGCGGCGATGTGCAGCAGGCGCCCGCCGATCACGGCCAGCCGCTCGTCCCGGCCGGGCTCGACGTTCTGGAGCACCCGGCCGGTGGCGGTGTCGACCACGTGCACCCGGCCGTCGACCGGGAACCCGAGCAGCGGCGGCACCGACTCCGGGCCGGCCACCTCCTCGTGGATGCGGTTCGTGCCGAGGCGGCGGGTGTCCAGCAGGTTCGGGTTGTCGGCGAGCAGGCCGCTGCTGACCCCGGGCAGGAACGCGGTCCAGATCGGGGCGGTGCCGCGCGGGTCCCAGGCGCTCAGCGTGCAGTCGGTGGCCTCCACGCAGCGCGCGTCGAGCAGCAGGTTCCGGTACGTCCAGACGGCCACCGCGTCGTCGTCGCGTCGTCGCGTCACGCCGGTGCTCGGGTCGAGGACCTCGTACCCCTTGACCAGCAACTTGCCCACGGCGACGACGGACTCCGGGCCGACGCCGGCCACCGCGCTCCAGTCGGCCTTGCGTTCCCAGAGCTGGGAGCCGGTGGCCAGGCTGCGGGCCTCGACGCGGGTGCGCTGCTCGACGATCACCGCCTCACCGGCGATCGTGACGCTGCGCGGGGTGCCGCCGATGCGCTGCTGCCACTGCACATCAGGGGAGGAGATGGGCTGTCGCCGGTTCACCCAGTCCCACATGGTCGGGAAGGGGTTCCAGACGCCGGTCGCGGCGAGCGCCACCACCGTGGCGAGGCCGAGCAGCAGCCAGCCACGTACGCCGAGCCCGCTGCCCTTCGCCACCGGATCACGGTAGCCACCCGCGCCCCCAACCGCCCGCACCACCCCGCGTGTCGTGAAAGGAAGGGACCCTTGCTAACGCCTCCGGTGGTAAAAGGGTCCCTTCCTAACCGCACACCGCGACCGCACACCGCATCCGCACACCGCGACCGCGCACGGCGGCAGCACACGGCGGCCGAACGCGGCGACCGAACGCCGCGACCTCATGCGGCGGCACCTCCCGCGCCGACCGAACGCGGGCGGCCGGTCGGGGCGAGCACCGGCCACAGGATCAGCGTCGCCGTGGCCGACGCCGCGCCGGCCAACGCCATCACGAGGCCCGGTGCGAGCACCTCGCTGAGCGCGCCCGCACCCGCCGCAGCCAGCCCCTGCATCGCCATCATGCCGGTGCTCACCAGCCCGAACGCCTGCCCACGCCGGCCTTCGGGCACCGCGTCGAGGAACCGTCGGGCCAACCCGAGCTGGTAGGCGAAGCCTGCGGTCGCCACCGCGAACAGGGCTGCCGCCGGCACCAGCGACGGCCGGGCCACGAACGCGAGCATCGGTACGCCGAGCAGCAGCGCGAGCCAGGGCGTCCACCGTTCCCGCCGGGCCGGCGCGACGAACCGCCCCACCAGCAGGTCACCGACGAGCATGCCGCCCGCCCCGGCCATCAGCAGTACGCCCGCGCTGGCGCCCGGCCCGAGGTCGGCCGCGTACGGCACGGCCACCCCCTCCGCGCCCACCAGCAGCGAGCCGGGCAGCCACTGGGCGAGCAGCAGTCCCCGGATCCGCCGGTCGGCGAGCAGGCTCCGGTTGACCCGCAGGGTCTCGCGTACCGCCCCGCGCGCCGGCTTGTCGGTCGTCATCGGGGCGTAGTGGATGCGGGCCGGGCGTCGGGTGAGACCGGTCCGCACCAGCAGCGCCGAGAGCCCGCAGGTCACCGCGGTCAGCCAGAGAGCACCGTACGGGCCGACGAGCCCGAGCAGCAGCCCGCCGACCGCGAACCCGGCGACCTGGGTCCCGCCGGAGGCGACCGAGAGCAGCGAGCGTCCGAGCACGTACGCGTCGCCGTGCAGCACCTCGGGCAACAGCGCGGTGCGGGCGGCGTTGCTGACCGGGCCGAAGAGGGCCACCACCGCGACCAGCCCGAGCATGGCCGACGGGGAGAGCGCCCCGACGGCGAGTACCGCCACCATGACCATCCGCAGCAGGTCGTAGCCGACCATCATGGCTCGGGCCGGCCACCGGTCGGCCAGCGCCAGCAGGAACACCCCGCCCAGGGCGTGCGGCAGGAACCCGGTCACGTACGCCAGGGCGGCCAGCAGGCCGGACCCGGTGCGCTCGTAGACGAGCACGGACAGGGCGAGCATCTTCACCGTCTCGCCGATCATGAAGACGCTGAAGCTGGCGAAGATCACCCGGAACTCGCTGACGGCGAAGACGTCCCGGAACGTCGCCGGACGTTCGGCAGCCCCCTGAGCTGCGGTGGTGCTGGTGCTGTTCACGCCGGCAAGCTTCGTGCGCGTACCCGGTCCGGCTCTATCCTTTCGCCAGGGAACGAAAGGTCGTGGTATGCGGATCGAGGTGACCCCGGCCGACCTGGCGGCGAGCCGGTTCGCCGTCTCACCGCTGGGTGAGACGGTCTCCGCGCTGCGGCTGCTGGCCGGGCTGAACAGCGCCCCCGGGCTCGCCCCCTGGGTGGCCCGGCAACGGCCGGTGTACGAGCGGCTGCGGCGCGAGCTGCCGGAGGTGGGCGCGCTGCTGGCGCTGATGCGCCGGGGCGGCTACAACGCCGACTTCATCCATCCGCCACCGGCCGACACCGCCCAGGACTTCGCCGACGAACTGGCGGTGGTCCGGGCCACCCCGCTCGCCCAGGCCCGGGACGAGCTGGCACGCAACCTCGTCGCCCCGCACACCACACCCCCCGGGTACGCCCTCCGGATCTACCGGTCGCCGCACGTGGTGGACCTGCTCGCGGACGCGATCGAGGCGGCCTGGACGACACTCGTACAGCCGGACTGGCCCCGCCTGCGCGCGGTTCTCGAACGCGACCTGCTGCACCGGGCCGGTCGGCTGCTCGCGTACGGCTGGGGTGCGGCCATCGCGGGCCTGGACCCCCGGATGCGCTGGGTGCCCGGTGGCGACGTGGGCGCCATCGAGGTCGACGACCCGCTCCAGGAGGAGACGCACTCGCTGGCCGGGCGGGGACTTCTCTTCGTCCCCACCGTATTCGGCATCCTGATCAAGTACCTCGAACCGCCGTGGCCGTTCGCGATCGTCTACCCGGCCTACGGTGCGGCGGAACTGCTCGGGCCACCCGATCCGAGCCGCCCGGACGACCACCTGGACCGCCTGCTCGGGCGGTCCCGGGCGGCGGTGCTGCGGGCGCTCGCGCTGCCCGCCACCACCAGTCAGCTCGTCGCCCAACTCGGGCTGAGTCTGGGCGGGGTCGGTGACCACCTGACCGTGCTGCGCGGGGCGGGCCTGGTCAGCCGGGTACGTTCCGGCCGGGCCGTCCGCTACCGACGCACCCCGCTCGGCGACGCCCTCGCCGAGCGCTGACCACTCCCGCACCGTCGCGTGCAGCGCGCCCGGATGTAAGCAGGGGTCCCTTCCTATACACCAGGCGTTAGCAGGGGACCCCTCCTTACATCAGCACCCCTCCTTACATCAGCACCCGCTGGGCGGGGGGGGCTCATGCGACGGCGGAGCGGACCAGGGGGAGGACGCGGTAGGGGATCTGCTCGGCGAGCGCGATGATCGTCGAGGCGCGGGTGATCCCCTCGTACGCCACGATCTGGTCGATCACCCGCTGGAGGTCGGTGTTCGACCGGGCCACGATCCGGCAGAGCACGTCGCCCGAGCCGGTGATGGTGTGCGCCTCCAGCACCTCGGGGATCGCCGCGAGGTGGCGGGTCACCGGGTCGTGCCCGAGCCGCTGGCTGATCTCCAGCGTGACGAAGCTGGTCACCGTGAAGCCGAGGGCGGCGGGCCCGAGGTCCGGTCCGAAGCCGGCGATCACGCCCCGGCCGACCAGCTTGTCCAGCCGGGCCTGGACGGTGCCCCGGGCCACCCGGAGTCGGCGGGAGCACTCCAGCACGCCGATCCGCGGTTCCTCCGCGAGCAACTCGATCAGTCTCGCGTCCAGCGCATCGAGCTGTACAACCTGTCCAGGGTTCATGCGTGAACACCATACCGTTTGCGCAACCTGACCAGCGCAGGCGGAGAGTGTTGCCCAGTGAGCCCGCTCACCGCGATGCTCGCAGCAGCAGACGACCCCGTCGGCCCACGAGGCCGGCCGGTACGCAAGGGAGGACACCATGACCCAGGCGATCGACCGACCCCAGTCGACCGAGGAGGTCGACGTCGACGCCCTCGTCGGCGCCGTCGACCACGACACCAGCAAGGACCCGTTCCCGGTCAAGGGCATGGACCACGTGCGCTTCCTGGTCGGCAACGCCAAGCAGGCCGCGCACTACTACTCCACCGCGTTCGGCATGACCTGCGTGGCCTACCGGGGCCCGGAGCAGGGCTATCGCGATCACGCCGAGTACGTGCTGACCAGCGGTTCGGCCCGGTTCGTGCTCACCGGGGCGGTACGTCCCGACGCCACCGGCACCGCGCACGTGGCCCGGCACAGTGACGGTGTCTCGGACATCGCGCTGGAGGTGCCGGACGTGGACGCCGCGTACGCGCACGCCACCGCCCAGGGCGCGACGGGGCTGGCCGAGCCGCACGACGTCACCGACGAGCACGGCACCGTACGGCTGGCCGCCATCGCCACCTACGGCGAGACCCGGCACACCCTGGTGGACCGTTCCCGGTACACCGGCCCGTTCCTGCCCGGTTTCGTCGCCCGCAAGCCGATCGTGGACCGGCAGCCGATGATCGACGCCGGGGTGCAGCCCAAGCGTTTCTTCCAGGCGGTCGACCACGTGGTCGGCAACGTGGAGCTGGGCCGGATGGACGAGTGGGTCGAGTTCTACCGGCGGGTGATGGGCTTCACCAACATGGCGGAGTTCGTCGGCGACGACATCGCCACCGACTACTCGGCCCTGATGAGCAAGGTCGTCGCGAACGGCACCCGCAAGGTGAAGTTCCCGCTCAACGAGCCGGCGGTCGCCCGGAAGAAGTCGCAGATCGACGAGTACCTGGAGTTCTACCAGGGTCCGGGCGCGCAGCACATCGCCGTCGCCACCAACGACATCCTGGCCAGCGTCGACGCGATGCGCGCCGCCGGGGTCGACTTCCTGGACACCCCGGACTCGTACTACGAGGACCCGGAGCTGCGGGCCCGGATCGGTGAGGTCCGGGTACCGATCGAGGAGTTGAAGTCCCGCAAGATCCTGGTCGACCGGGACGAGGACGGCTACCTGCTCCAGATCTTCACCAAGCCGGTGCAGGACCGCCCGACCGTCTTCTTCGAGCTGATCGAGCGGCACGGCTCCCTCGGTTTCGGCAAGGGCAACTTCAAGGCGCTCTTCGAGGCGATCGAGCGGGAGCAGGAGAAGCGCGGCAACCTGTAACACTGTCCAGCGTGACCCAGCCTCCCGTGCACCCGTCGCCGGCCGGCGGGCCTACGCCCCCGGCC